>JAZRFO010000028.1:0-7872 GCA_045643685.1 Acutalibacteraceae bacterium | reverse complement strand
TTCACTTGTTTCGGGTCAAACATATAAAAATCATTCTTATTGTACATATGGGAGAAAGAGTAAAGCTTGTGCTTATTTACCTTTTTAAGTACATCATAAACCTCGGGTACTATAATGTGCTGGAATGCGAGGGAATAAATCTTCCTGCCGTTTTCTTCGGTGATAAGGTCGGATTTCTTCTTATACCACTCAACATCCTCGGCACATACGCAACCATAGTGACCTTTGTCGTCATAATCCCCTGAATCAAATACCCATAAATTATATTTCATAGCTTTTCCGTCGCTTGATAAAACAGGGATATTATAGGTGCCGTTTTCGGCTAATTCCTTGCCGTTATCGTTGGTTACGGAGCAGTCAAAGGTGTTGTAAAACTCCATAAGCTCACGGCGTGACATGGAACCTACTTCGGAATCGTGGTTACCGAAAGTAATGGCAACAGGAATGTTGCGGTCGCTGAAAATTTTCATAAATCTGCTGATATATGCTTTTGTTTTTTCAGAGTCGTCATAGTTAAGAACGTTATCTCCTGTTACAATTGCAATATGGGGTTTTTCATTATCACAAGCCCTTGCTATGAGCACAAGGGTATAATTTATATTTTCATCCTCCATATGGGTATCGGTAATGTGCATTATTTTAAGCTTACCGTCACTGTTGAATTTTATGGAACGAGCGGTGTTAAGGGGTTTGTTTTCCATAATTTTCCTCCTGGGGTTCAAGGATTTTGAGATATTATAATATAAAAATGGTTACCTGTAAATGATTTATAAGATTCTATTTTATTTCAACCATCTGATGAGTATTGACTTGGGGAACAGTAAATTCTGCTCTGCCGTCAACAAAAGAGAAATCAAGGCTTTCGTCCGAGGGAACCAACCTTATCAATGTGGGCTTTTTGTCACATTTTACGCTACATTTAACATTGTAAAGGGGGACGGTGTCCTCAATCACCTCGGTATTCTTACCACGTACTGTTGTATGGGCAAAAAGAAGGTGGAGAATATTTCTGTTTTCTTTTTCTTGTTTTGTGTAAGTTAAAACCGCCTTATCGGGAATATTTGCAATAACTGTTATTTCATCACCCATCATTTTTTTGATGATGTAGGTGAATAATTCTTTAAAGCAAAGATGTCCGTGGTTTGCATAAGCCGTAAAAATATCCCAACCAATGTAGGCAATGTTGCCATTAATAACTGCTCCGTGGAAATTATCGTCAGGGTTATTGGGTGTGTGGGCGTGAGAGCAAAAATGCTCCAAAGTTCTATTAAAATAAGGGTTCTGCATAAAAGCAACAATTTCACCGTCGTTCGCTTTGAATTTGTTAAAATCGCAACGCATAATATATTCGGTTTTGCCGTTGACTGTTTCAAATTCGGGGATGAAATATGTGGGGTTGAATTCATTTTTTCCTTGATATTCTGCACCGAAATCAAGAATGAATTTGCTGTCTTTTACTATTGAGTCACCTGTGGCAATGATTTTACCACCGTTTTGTGAGAACTCCTTGATTTTTTCGGTCATTTCGGGGGAGTAGCCCGAAACATCGGGAAGAATGAGCAGCTTATAATCGGACAAATCCGCAGTTTCATCAATAAAATTATAAAGAAAATGATTTTCAAGAAGCATTCTGTTTGCACCGATGTCAGCTTTAACATCACGGTTTTGGGTGGTGGCTTCTGCACTTAAAACTGCAATATCTGCAAGATTTACTGCATCAATTAACCAAGGCTCTTTTTCCTCAATTAATGCGTAGGCTTTGCCAATAAGATTATAGGTTGCCATATTCATTTCTGAGAGAGGGTGCATCTGGTCACCAATGGAGCAACCTGCACCGTTTGCAACGCTCAATGCAGTTTCGTAAATAAGGGCATTAGGGTGCTTGTAACCGCCGAATTCTCCCCAACTGTGATGGAATTTACCCGTCATACCAAGATAATCCTTGTCTTTAACAGTGCGTACGTAAGCGGCGGAAAGAGGGAAGTGGTCGTAACCCCAACCGCCCGTGGGCAGACTTTCAAGCTCAAGGTGAGAATTCTTATCAATATAGCGATAATCACCCTTGGGAACGTGACCGCTATTGTGGAAAATTGTTGCGGTTTCGCTGTGTTTTCTTACTGCGTTATTTGTTTTTTCAAGATATTTGTTAAATACAATCTGTGCAAATTTTTCTCTGTCCTCGGCACTTTCAACATCAAGGCTCAGGGCGTTCATATCACTAACGCATTTGTCACAGTAACAGACTCTGGGCGCAATAATATCAAGGAAAATTCCACAGGGGTTGTATTTGACCATAACCTCCTCAATCTGCTCACAAAGGAAGTCAAGATAACCTGTGTTGAAGCAAAGAGTATGGAAATGAACCTCCTTGTTGTATTCCTCCATATCCTCTTTGTTGGGGGAGTAGCACCAACGCCACTCGGGGCGTTTGAGGTATTCTTTTTCGTCATATCCGGCGGAAATATACACAGGGGCATTAACGTCGATTTCTTTACAGGCTTCAAGCTGTGCACCCAAAAGGTCAAAGTCCAGTTGGGGGTGCATTTCGTTAACTTGGGTAGGGTGGTATGACCAACCGTGGTGGCATTTTGAGAAAACGGTTATAGAGTTAACGTGACCTGCTTTTAAAGCATTCTGGAATTGTTCTTTTGAAAAGTTTTTACCTACGGGTAAAAGTTCACTTGTGTGAAAATCAAGATGTACTTGTCTTTTTCTGAGCATAAAAAACACCCCTGCAATATTGATGGTTTTATTATACTGCACACCACTGGCAATTTCAATAAATTGTAAGCGGTAAACCAAAAATATTAAGAGTTATTATGTGGTTGTAAATGAAAATAAAGTATGATATACTTACCTCGTATTAATTAAAAAACTTTATCGGGAGGCTTTATGAAAAACGCAAAGCAGAGTAGTTATATTCCCGCGGTTGACTTCTGGAAATTTATTTTTTCTATTGTGATTATGTGTTACCACGCAAATAAAATGTCGGGTCTTGAAGATGTGCTTTTCTTCAGAAAGGGCTTTATTTTAGTTGAGTTTTTCTTTATGGTTTCGGGCTTTTTTATGGCAAAAAGTCTTTATGCCCTTAAGGAAAAGCCTATTGGTAGCTTGGGCGACGAAGCATGGCGCTTCACTCTTAAAAAGGCCGACAGAATTTATATTCCCTATATCATTGCTTTCGTTATCCATTTTGTAGCAAGAATGATAATTGAAAACGTAGGTATAAAGGATATGCTTATTGAGGCATCCTTGAGCATCAGGGAATTAACCCTCACATATTCAACAGGTCTTATTACAGGGCGTTTCCACAACGGACCTACCTGGTACATCTCGGCAATGATTTTGGGTATGTTTATTATCTACCCTGTATTAAGAAAGTATTATGATACCTTCTCCAAGATAATTGCACCCTTCTTCTCTATATTTATATATGCCTTTTTACAGCATCAATATAAATCAATTAATCTCTCAAGCCACTTCGGAGAAATAATGTGCCTCGGTTTCCTGCGAGGTGTATGTGCACTCAGCATCGGTATTTTCATTTTCCAACTGGTAAGGAAAGCCACAAATTCAAAAACAACATTGAATTTTATGGGCAAGGTTGCTTTGTTAATTTTTGAATTCGGCATCGTGGGATATTTGTTGCTTATCACCTTCCATAAGAGGTTTTCTTCCCATGAATTCCAGTATTTTGCAGTAATTCTTCAGGCGATATTGGTATTCATCCTGTTCTATAATCCTATTAAGATTAACAACAAATTCTGCATTAAGCTTTGTAAATGGTTGGGCGAAATGTCACTGTACATTTACCTTAATCACAGAGTCTGGACCCGCGTTCTTGAAACCGCAGTTGTTGACTACGGTTGGGGCAAAAAACAGCTTCTTGTAACCTATTTCTTGTTGACCGGCGTTTCCGTAATAGTTTGTTGGGGCCTGACCCTCATTCTGGAGCGCTACAAGGGAAATTTTCTCGGTTTATTCAAAAAGATATTCACAAAAAAGCACCCCGAAATTACCGAATAACAAAACAAATAAAAAACTGCTTGTCTTTGGGACAAGCAGTTTTTGTTTTATTTATTTTTTCTTCTGTTCATTAACATTTCAACTATCATAATATCTTCGGGATATGTAACCTTGTAGTTGTCGTTATAGTCGAAATATCTGTACTCCTTGGTATCAAGGGGTAACTGATGAGCAGGATGGCATAATTCGGAATTTTTGTCGAAGTATTTGTAAATCAACGGGAAACGATATGCATCCGGTGCCTGAATAAGATAGAAATCTTCTCTGTTGGCAATTCTGTCTTTGTATGAGCCTAATGCATCGGTAATTTTGTAAGCGGTGTTAACATAATCATACTCGTCAAGAAGTCCGATAAACTCATCAATAAGCTCGGGAGTTATCATGGGACAAGCGGCATTGTTTTCTATTATGTTATCACAATCGGGGAAATGCTCGTGAATGTAATCAAGAGCATTCTGGAAAGATTCGTTTCTTGTGCTACCGCCCTGAACGAGCTTTACACCGTAATCTTTTGCCAATCTACCGCTTTTCATTTCGTTTGCGTCAACAACCACAATGAAATCATCAATGCTTTTAGCGGTTTCAAAGGCATTTATGGAATACCAAATCATTTCCTTGTCAAAGATTTTGCAATACTGTTTGGGTCTGTCCGCACCGAAACGAGAACCGATTCCGCCGGCAAGAATTATACCTATATTCACTTTTATTTCTCCTTATTTGTTGTAAACAACACAGTTTCTGGGCTTAACATCTGCAATAAAGTCTTCAAGAGCCTCTGCGACCATACGTGTACCGCAAACCTGTACATCATAGGATGAACCTGCAATATGGGGTGTGATGATAAGGTTTTCGGCATCAAGTAAAGGACAATCAGATGCTATGGGCTCTTTTACAGTTACGTCAATTGCTGCACCTGCAAGGTGGTGTGAGTTAAGAGCCTCTACTAATGCATCTTCGTCAACTAATTCTCCACGAGCGGTGTTTATGAAGTATGAACCCTCTTTCATAGCTGCAAATGTATCTTTATTGAACATATTCTTTGTTTCGGGAGATACGTTGCAATGTAAGCTTACGATATCTGCCGTTGCGAGAAGTTCTTTTAAGTCTACAAGCTTAACGAACTCAGGAACTCTTGCAGGGTCAATAAAGGGGTCGTAAGCAATGATGTTCATATCAAATGCCTTTGCTTTTTTAGCAACAAGGCTACCTGCAAAACCGCAACCTACAAGACCGAGGGTCATATGGTTAACACTCTTTCCGCGGAAACGGATAAAGGGTGAGTTATTATCAAGACCCCATACGGTATCCTTATAATTATCGGGCTTTGATTTTACATCGGTAGTAATAACTCTGTTCTGAATCAAAGCGTTGCTCTTTGAAATGTTTCTTGTAAGGTCGAGAATATATCCCAGGGTAAAATCGGAAACAGCTTCGGCATTTCTGCCACCATTGTTACAGATAATAATACCCTTTTCCTTTGCTGCTTCAAGGTCGATAACGGTTTTAACACCGCCACGGCAACAAATGATAAGCTTTAATTTTTCTGCACAATCAAGGATTTCCTTGTCGATTGTGTCATATTCGCAAATGAGGATATCATAATCTTTAATTTTGCTTTTTAACTCGTCAACAGGCATAACTTCGTGGTCAATATAATAACCGTCAAAGTCAAAATCTACGTTGTCTTTGAGTGCTTCAAGCATTGAGGGGATTACTTCTGCTGTAACTAATGCGCGATATTTCATAGTTATTCCCTTTCTTAAAATAATTTAGGGTTGAGTATTATAAAAGTCTGAAAAATCAAACTTCTTTTTCGTGAAGTTCTCCGCGAACATCAAGTTTTCTGTAATTTACGGTAGTATCAGTTTCGAAAATGTATTCACCTAAGTCGATACGAGCAAAGTTATGGGGAGCAGCTCTTTTTGACAAAGGAGGCTCAGGTAAATAGTTGGGGCCGTAGTCAAAGGTGAGGTAGTTTGTGTAATCCTCGGGGATGGGAGCCATAAAGCCTTCATCAAAGGGAACGCGCTGAACATCCTCTAAGCCTTCGATACTGAATGGACCTTTTTTCTGAAGTTTACCTGTACTGTCTATTACATATTTAGCGTTCTTTTTGTGTTTGTAAAGTTTTAATACAAACTCGAAAATGCCGTGATAGAAGCCGATGGGGAAAATACGAAGGAAGGGCAACATAAGTGTTTCGCGGATTTTTCTCTTGGGGCCTTTTCTGGGCTTGTTGTACCAGCGAAGCTCAATAATCTTTGAAAGCACGTGAACTATACGGCTGTGAATCATACCAACAAGCTTGATGTTACTTGTCTGGTCGTATACGAGAACGTCAATGAACAAACCATCGTCGTATTCGTGAACTGAAGAATAACGGGTTGAGAAATAGGTGTTGTTAAGACGAACCTTGTCTACGATATAGTGGCTACCACTCTTGTTGTAGTTGCTTGAATAGTTGTATAATTCGTGGTTCTGCTCTTTAAGGGAAACCTTGCGGAATTTATCAAAATCCTTACGGAGCATACCGATGTCAAGGTCATCGTCCCAAGGGATACTGTGACCGTAACGAACCGCACCGAGCATTGTACCGCCACAAAGGAAGTATTTGATACCGTGCTTTTCGCATAAATCATCAATATCCTTGAGCATCATAAGCTCAAGGTCTTTGATGCGGGGAAGTTTACCTGCGTAAATTGCAATATTATTTTCGTTGTTGTCGGGTTCACCTGTAATGTCACAATAAGTTCTGTATAAAGCGGTTTTTATGCCAACGTTCTTTTTCTGAGCCCAACCGCACTGGAAGAACTTGAGAGTGTTAAGTGTATAATATTTGGTCTGGGGAATGCTTTCGCAATCGCTTTTAAGACCTAAATTTCCTTTGAAACATTCATGGATAGTCTGCTTCATTTTTGCTATTGAAACAGATTGTGAGCAGAAATTGTAAATGTGACCTGTTCTTCCGCAGTATAAAATCTGAGTTGCAAAATTGAATGCATCTCTTAAATAGGATACGGATAAAACAGTTGCGTGGTCTTCGGTGGTGATATTAACCACACCTGAAGAGTAGCTGTCTTTTATAAAACCTGCTAAGTCGAAGTTTCTGATAGCACAGGAATCAGGACCGAAAAGGTTGGCAACACGTGAAATGTTGATGTTTTCGAAACCGTTGTTTACAATGCTGCGGCAAAGGGCTTCGATTTCAACAAAGAAAGTCTGCTCGGGAGTGGGATTCTCGAGTGTTCTTTCCATGTAATATCCGAATTCACGTTCTGAAAGACTTGTAATATCTTCTGAGGGGATTGCAGGGAATTCAGGCAAAAGAAGTGAAACAACACACATATTGTTTTTGCCTTTTGCTGCAAACTCTGCAGTTTTACGGATAGTGTCGAGCCAGAGCTCTTTGGACTGCGCGTTGTTGCAATCAACACAAATCATGAATGCAGTTTTGTTTACAGGAGCTTTACCATATAAGTTGTCAATAGCATTGAATGAACAATCGGCATAGTCGAAATGTTCAAACTTAGCCAATTCATCGGAAACTGAGAATGCCTCTACTGATGAAATAGCATCTTTACGTTTTATGGAACCGAATGCAGGAACCATAAATTTACCGAGAGGGTTGTTATCACTTATAACGTAGAAGTTTTCATACAAAAATCTTGAACGCTTATCCACCTTGTTAATTTTGGGAGGATTCAAGTATCTTTGAGTAAATTTTACATATCGGCCGGTTATTGAAGATAATTCATCTTCTAAAATAAACTTATCCAAAACCCATATCTCCTAACTGATTAATAAAGTTTTTATGATATGCATTGCCATAATACGGCAATTATACAT
>JAZRFO010000027.1:0-1557 GCA_045643685.1 Acutalibacteraceae bacterium | reverse complement strand
TTTCAAGAAGAACCGAAAGCAGATAGGTGAGGGTGAGCACGGCGAAAATAAGAGCTTTTTGTCAAAGCGCCTTATCCTTGGCGGTGTTCTTTGTGGTGCATCTGTTTGTGCTGCATCAGCAACACAGCAGTATGGTATAATGCTTTCAGGTGTTGGTAAATCGGGCTTTCTTACAACCCTTTATATTCTTATGGTGCCACTTATTGGGCTTATTTTCCGTCGTAAGGTAAAACCGATTTTGTGGGTGTGTATTGCTATTGCTACCTGCGGTATGTACTTTCTGTGTGTAACCGAGGCGGGGTCAATCAATATCGGTGATATATTCCTCATAACCTGTGCATTTCTTTTTGCGGTGCAGATTATGATTGTTGACCATTTCGTGAAAACAGTTGATGGAGTACGTCTTTCTCTTGTGCAATTCTTTGTTGCTGCAGTTATTTCTGCAGTTTGTATGTTCCTTTTTGAAGATGTTGACCCTGTGGCAATCGGTGATGCATGGTTTTCAATTTTCTATGCGGGCGTACTGTCCTCGGGTATTGCGTTTACCTTGCAGATTGTAGCACAGAAAAACCTTAATCCAACAGTTGCTAGCCTTATAATGAGCCTTGAATCAGTGTTTGCTGCACTTGCAGGAGCTGTGTTCGGTGAACGACTCAGTGTAAATGAAGTATTCGGTTGTGTGCTTGTTTTTGCCGCAATAATCCTTGCGCAGCTTCCTGTTGAAAAACTTTTTAAAAAGAAGGTGTAATATATGGAAAGAAAATGTGTTCAGTGCGGTAAAATATTTATACTTACAGATTCAGAAATAGAGTTTTACAAATCAAAGGGTCTATCATTACCCAAACGTTGTAAATCCTGCCGTAATGCTAATCGTAAAACAAAAGCAGGTATGAATAAAGATAATCCCCGAAAAAATTATAATAGAGACATAACAGTAAATAGTGCAAGTCAGGGTTCGAAAAAGGTTTATCGTGACCGACATGGTAGAGTTGTTAAACCACGCGATTTTATTATTTCACTTGTAATAATGTTTGTGCTCGGTCTGATTGCTATGGGATGGAATTCCCTTACATCAGGCAGAATGGGCACAGATTCACAGGTAAATTACAGTAGTTATGAATATACCTTTGCTAACGACGATTTGCTTATAAGTCACTTCAATAAGCACGGTGATGAATTCGGTTATAATACTCCCGAGGAATATCTTAAAGGCGCAAATGATGTCATAAACAATCCAAATTCATTACATAGAATTGAGGCGGAGGATGGTGACGATTGCTACTATCTGCAATCCACCAATGCGTTTGTTGTGGTTTCGGACGAGGGTGATATTCGTACCTATTTCAAACCCGACGACGGCATTGCATATTTTAACAGACAAATGAAAACAGTGTATCACTTTTGGTGATACACTGTTTTTTTGTGTTATTTTTCTCTCTCACAGCTATATGCAACATCAATATCTTTTTTGAATAACATATAGTCATATTGCGGAATCCAGTTGTCGCCCTTTTCAACGTCATTGAATGCGTCTTCAGATACAGCCACATTCATAAC
>JAZRFO010000026.1:0-5693 GCA_045643685.1 Acutalibacteraceae bacterium | reverse complement strand
AATAACATAGAGATTATTGACGATATCGGTGATGAAATGCTTGATGCACTTTCATTCGATATTGAATCAACCAAAACAAACGAAGAGGATTTACCTGCGGATGCTAAAAACATCGCAATTGATGACCCTGTTAAGGTTTATCTTAAGGAAATCGGTCGTGTGCCCCTTCTTACATCCGAGGAAGAAATCGAGTTAGCTATCAGAATTTCTGAAAATGACCCCGAGGCTAAACGTCGTCTTTCCGAGGCTAACCTTCGTCTTGTTGTAAGTATTGCAAAAAGATATGTTGGTAGAGGTATGCAGTTCCTTGACCTTATTCAGGAGGGTAACCTTGGTCTTATTAAAGCCGTTGATAAGTTCGACTACACCAAAGGCTTCAAGTTCTCAACTTATGCTACATGGTGGATTCGTCAGGCTATTACCCGTGCTATTGCAGACCAGGCTCGTACTATCCGTATCCCTGTTCATATGGTAGAAACCATCAACAAGGTTAAAAAGACTAACAGTCAGCTTCTTCACGAAAACGGCAGAGACCCCACTGCAGAAGAAATTGCAGAAAAATTAGATATGCCCGTTGAAAAGGTTCGTGAAATTCTCCGCGTTGCTCAGGAACCCGTTTCTCTTGAAACACCCATCGGTGAGGAGGAAGACAGCCATTTAGGTGACTTCATTCCCGATGATGATGCTCAGGCACCTGTTGATGCCGCATCAATGGCACTTATGAGAGAGCAGCTTGCAGAAGTTCTTAAAACTCTTACACCCCGTGAGGCAAGAGTATTGAGCCTTCGTTACGGTCTTGAAGACGGCAACCCCAAAACTCTTGAAGAAGTAGGTAAAGAGTTCAACGTTACAAGAGAGCGTATCAGACAGATTGAAGCAAAAGCATTAAGAAAACTTCGTCACCCCTCACGCTCCAAGAAACTCAGAGATTTCCTTGATTAATAAAAACGCCCGACCACCGGTCGGGTGTTTTTAGTTAGGAGTCAGGAGTTTCGGGGCTTACGCCGAATTATAGATAAAGTGGTTGTAACGCGATAGCTTATCATCCCTGTTTGCTTTAGCAAATAGGGAGGGGGACACCGCCGTAGGCGGGGTGGTGGGTAGTTGTCTTGCGGTAAGTCATCAGTTGAGTGTTGCGTTATAAAAAACTTGCTTTACCGATTTTTTATGCTAAAATATACTTAACAAATCCAAGGATGATATTTTATGTGTAACGTTACTATCAACAACCAACAATTCAATGTACCAAGTGGCAAACTGTTATCAGAATTTTTAATGGATAACGGTTTTAGTGTTATGCACACTTGTGGTGGCAGGGGAGTTTGCGGTAAGTGCAAAGTTACAGTAAATGGCGAAAGTGTTTTGTCCTGTAGATATGTAATAAATAGTGATATTACTGTTGAATTACCCTCGGTTAGTTCTGTTGAATCCCTGACTGGTGTTGAGGCTTCGGGCGTGTTATCATCAAATATGTGTTATGCTCTTGATGTCGGTACAACCACACTTGCTCTCGCGTTGGTTTCCCTTGATAATAAAGAGATTATAAACGTTGTAACTTGCACCAATCCTCAGGTAAACTTTGGCGCGGATGTAATTTCGCGAATTGATTATTGTAGACAAAATGACGTAAAGAAACTGCAAAAAGCGGTTGTTGACGAGGTTAATAATCTCGTTAATGCTCTGGGCGGTATCTGTTGTGACGAAATGTATGTTTCGGGCAATACAACAATGCTTCATATATTATTGGGCGAAGACCCCACCTCAATGGGCGTAGCACCATATACACCGAAATTTTTAGACTCACAAAAGGTGAGTGGCAAAGATATGGGCATAAACTGTGTGAAAACGCTTATATACTTGCCTTGTGTTTCTGCATTTGTTGGTGCAGATCTGGTTGCAGGTCTTAATTTGGTTGATAAACCTACTGACGGCAAATATAATCTACTCGTAGATTTAGGAACAAATGCAGAAATAATTTTGTTTTCAAATGACAAAGTTATATGTACTTCTGCCGCGGCAGGACCTTGCTTCGAGGGTGCAAATATATCCTGCGGTATGAGTGCCACCGATGGTGCGATTTGTTCTTTTGAATTAGAGAATAATACACCTGTTTACAAAACAATTTCGGATAAAGAAGCCACAGGTATCTGCGGTACAGGATTAGTGGATATAATAAGTGAGCTTCGTGAAAATAACATTATTGATGAAACAGGATATATGGATTGCGAAAGCTATAATATTACCGAAAATGTCTATATAAACCAAAAGGATATCCGCCAATATCAACTTGCAAAATCCGCAGTTTATTCTGCAATAATTAGCCTTAAGAATATAGCCGAAGTAGAGTTTTCTGATATCGAGAAATTATATATTTCAGGCGGCTTTTCTGCAAAGATAAATATAGAAAGCTCAGTTAAAACAGGTCTTTTACCACGGGAATTAAAAGAAAAAACCGAACCCATAAATAACTCAAGTCTTTTAGGTACGGTTAAATACAGTATAGAAGAAAACGAACTTTCTAAATATATTAAAAACGCACAATATATTGATCTTGCAACAAACCCTGAATTTTCAAGTTTGTTTATTGAGAATATGGAGTTTTAACTTGCCTCCCCGTATGGTCTATTTTATAACTATCCCAATAAATTAACTCGCTGACGGTTACGAATTCGTAGCCGTCGGCTTTTAATTTTGTAAGGATTTTATCAAGTGCCTCGGGTGTGTTTTCTACTCCGTTATGAAAGAGTAGGATAGAGCCGTTCTGTGTTTTTTCAATAACTCTACTATACATTTCATCAACAGAAAGCTTTTTCCAGTCAAGACTATCAACGTCCCATTGAATCATTTTCATATTATAGCTTTCCGTCATTTCGATGCTTTTGTTGTTATAATCACCGCTTGGTGCTCTTAAAACTTTCGGTTTTTCACCTGTTATCTTTTCAATTTCTTTGTTACAGTTTTCAATCTCTTGTTTCAGCTTTTCCTCGTTTATTTGCCCGAAAAGTGCATGAGTGTCCGAGTGGTTTCCTATTTCGTGGCCATTGTCGTAGAACCGCTTAACTGCCTCGGGGTTCTTTCTTATCCAGTCACCAACGGCAAATACTGTTATTTTAGCATCGTGCTTTTTTAGAATATCCAGAATTATATCCGTGTCCTCGGCGCTCCATGCCGCATCGAATGTTACGGCGATTTTCTTTTCGTTTGTTTCAACGGAATAAATGGGTAGTTTTTTGTTGGCGGCATTGGTGCATATACCCGTTACCGTCATAGCACCTGAAAAACCAAATGCAACCAGTAATACCATGAAAAGTATAGTGGAGTTAAAGGATAATACCTTGAATTTCAAAAAAATCACCTCAAGGAAATATATTCCCCGAGGTGATTGAATATACTGGTATTTTATTTTAAAACTCGCCGCTTAAAACTGCTTCGGCACAGCGTATGCCGTCAACTGCCGCAGAAACAATGCCGCCAGCGTATCCTGCGCCCTCGCCCGAGGGATAAAGGCCGCGGAGCCTTGTTGCCTGAAAAAATTCATCACGGCATATTCTTATGGGAGATGAACTTCTTGATTCGGGTGCCGTAAGAACCGCATCGTATAAATTAAATCCGTTTAACTTTTTATCAAAGTCATATATTGCTCCCGCAATGGTGTCTGTAACCTTTTTGGGAAGCACCTGACGAATATCCGTCATTGTAACACCGGTGGGGCAGGAGGGGTTAACTGCACCTAATTTAGTAGAGGGCGTGTCTTTTAAAAAGTCCCCTAAAAGCTGAGCGGGTGCGGTGTAATCACCACCGCCAAGTTTGAAGGCTTTTTGCTCAATTTCCCTTTGTAAATACATACCTGCTAAGGGGTGGTCGGTATCAAAGGGTGGCTCAATGCCCACAAGTAAAGCGCAGTTTGCGTTCTCTTTGTCACGGGCATATTCACTCATGCCGTTAACTACCATACCGCCATCTTCACTTGATGCGGCAACAACCGTGCCACCGGGACACATACAGAAGGTGTATAATCCTCTGCCGTGGGGAGGGTGACATGCTAATTTGTAATCAGCCGCAGGAAGTAAGGGTGAGTTCCATAAATCACCATACTGAGCTTTGTTGATGTGTTCCTGAGGATGCTCGATTCTCGTACCTACTGAGAAAGGCTTCTGTGTGATTTCAAGCCCTTTTTTGTGTACAAGCTCAAATGTGTCTCTTGCAGAGTGACCGATTGCAAGTATAAGGGCATCTGTCTCAATATCGCTGATTGACCCGTCGGGATTTTCGTAGCTGACCCCCTGTACAAAACCATTGGCGGTAATAATATCAACTAATTTTGTGTTGAATTTAACTTCTCCGCCAAGCTTTATAACTTCTTCGCGTAAGTTTTTTACAACTGTTTTAAGCTTATCAGTACCTATATGGGGTGTGGCGGAATAAAGGATTTCCGCAGGTGCACCGAATTCGGCAAATCTTAAAAACACCTCTCTGCAACGGGGGTCTTTAATACCTGTGGTTAATTTACCATCGGAGAATGTACCTGCACCGCCTTCACCGAATTGTACGTTCGACTCGGTGTTAAGCTTACGACTTGTCCAGAAAGTGTTAACGTCCTTGGTTCTTTCATCAACGTCTGCGCCACGCTCTAAAACAATGGGGCAAAGACCTGCCTTAGCGAGTGTAAGTGCCGCAAACATACCTGCAGGGCCAAAACCTGCTACAACAGGGCGTAATGGGAAATTACGCTTGGGTGAGGGGACTTCATAATTATATTTCCGGGTTATCATTGCTTTGTTGGGAGCAAACCCTGCAATGACTCTTTCTTCGTTAAGGTCGGTTTCTATTTCAACAGAATATACGAGTATAATGTTATCCTTCTTGCGTGAGTCGATGGAGCGCCTTGCAAGAGTGAATTCTTTAATATCCTGTTCTTTTATTTTTAAAGCCTTGGCGGCAGCAATCTTAACCTCTTGCTCAGTTGCACCCAAGGGCATTTTAAGTTCATTTAATCTGATCATAAATTAATCCTTGCTTTTTATATATTCTGCGGCACCGCTACCGGCAATTCTGCCCGTTGTCCAGGCAAGGTGCAGATTGTAACCACCGCAATCACCGTGAATATCAAGTATTTCACCACATACGAAAAGACCATCTGTGAGCTTTGACATCATAGTATTCGGGTCAATTTCATCGGTTTTGATACCGCCACAGGTAATCTGAGCGTTGTCAAAACCCCTTGTGCCGGTGATATCAAAGGTGAAGCTTTTTAGTGTTTCACACAGTGTATCTACCTGACGTTTGTTTAATTCTTTAGCCTTTGTATGGGCTTTTATACCCGATTTATTAATAACGCAAAAGCCCAGCTTTGAGTTTACTAAACCGCTTAAAATCATCTCGCATTCTCTGTTGGGAGAATCGGATTTTATGAGATTTATATGCTCGCGAAGCTCTGTAAACGAAACATCTTCACACAAATCAATAACAAGACTTAAATTTTTATTGTTCTTGCAAAGGTGTGAAAGATTCATAACGGGAATACCCGAAATGCCTTTGTCGGTGAATTGGATTTCACCGCTTTCATCACCCAATAGCCATTCGTCGGCGTATAATGAAGCCTTAGCCTCGGCACGCACACCCTTTAATGAGTTAAGGCATTTGTCTTTGGTAGTAAGTCCGCAAAGGGCGGGGTAAAGGTCAGTAGTAGTATG
>JAZRFO010000025.1:0-6796 GCA_045643685.1 Acutalibacteraceae bacterium | reverse complement strand
TCCTCGGAGCAACCGTCGGTTTCGATTTTATAATCAATATTTTCTTCCTGTAATCTTTCGGATAAAAAAGACACGGCTTCAGAAGGGTTCATACCCTCCTCAAGATAAATATGGATTATTGATTCCTCGCGGTTTTTACCCAGCAAATCCTCATCAATAAGGTCTATATGGGCAATTTCCCACGCTTCAGTTTCAAGGTTACTGTAATCTTCAATATAAATACCATAAGGCACGGTCATTACGGCTATGCCCGAGGCTTTTTCAGTATCGTCTGTGGGAACATATATTTTAACTTCGGTATATTCCATTATGCACCTCAATATTTGTTATGTACGTCTTCTGCAAAGCAAAGACAATCTTTGATTTCAAGGACTGTTCCGTCATCAAGAACCGCTTTACCACTGAGTCTTCCGAACACCTGATGTTGGTCGGTAATAATAAACTTAATGTCAATTTTAGCTGCACGGTCAAGAATGGGTACAAACTCCATTTCAAATCTGCCGTCGCTTGAAGTGAATGTCCAAGGGTCAGTATATCCTGACTCGGGTATATTGAATGTAACATCGTCAAGCTTATGGCATTTGCCGTCATAGAAAAGGATATTTTCACTTGCAGCGGTGGTGTCACCAAAGCCGTAACCGATATTGAAGCCAAAGGGTTTGCCGTTAACGGTCATATTACCCGAACCCCAATACCAGGTGTTATCGTAAGTCCATACGCCTCTGCCCCAGTCCAATGTACCGTAGTCGGTTTCGGGGTTGAGTTCATAGGTTACACCGTCATATTCAATTGTACCGCTTGCTCTCATACAGTTGATTTTCTGATTGTAATAGAAAGCGGTTTTCTTTTCTTTCCATGGGGTTGCAATAACCATTGTATCCATGGGCGGTTGAGCCAGTGTAATATTACATTTAAGGTCTTTTTCTTTGTTGAAATTCTTGAAATCACAACGAAGAACACGCTTGTTTTCGCCTACTGTAAAGGACATATCAAGTCTTTTATCCTTATACTTTGTAACACCTGACTCGCTTGAAACAGGGAGTCTGAATTTACCCATAGGGAATGCATTAAGAATAGTTTCCGTATGTTCCCAAGGCTCTTTTCCTAAATCAAGGAATGATGCAGACTGCAAACCAATATAACCGTCATCGGAGATTGTGAAAGCAACTGCAATATCGTGTTCCTCGGAAACTACCAGATAATAATCCCACTCTTTGATTCTGAATTTAGGGGCTTTTATATCGTCACGTGAATACTGTTGAACAAGTTGCTTTGACCAACCCGGTTCACGTAAAGAGCCATCTTCTTTTAAAAGTTTTTGTACATTTGTTACTTCATGATTTCTCATATTACCACCCCTATTATTCATTAATGATGTTAGCCTGAGGCTGAACATCAATTCTGCCGTGATTATAAAAACGTCTGTTGTCCAGCATCCAGAGTCGGTTTGTGAAACCGCCCTTTTCAACATCCTTGAGAGCATCTGCCATTTCGTAAATATTGGCATCGAACATATCAAGCTGTGAAAGAACCTCTGCTTCAATAAATCCGGGTCTTACTGCTGCACCAAATTCAAGTTGACCGTGATGTGAAATAAGCATATGTTGAAGAAGATACTTCTTCTCTTTAGTAACATTTAATTCGTCGCATTTTCTACCTACATCCTCAGCACCCATTACAAGGTGACCAAGAAGCATACCCTCTAAGGTATGACCGTCAACAACACCCGCATCATTAACACTGTATTCGCGGATTTTAGCGATATCGTGAAGCACCGCACCGGAAATAAGGAGCTCGCGGTCTATACAAGGGTAAATTGCACATACACACTCTGCAAGGCGCACTATTGAAAGTGTATGGTAAAGAAGACCACCCAACATTGCGTGATGAAGCTTTTCTGCCGCAGGGAAGGTTACAAGCGCAGTCTTATTATCCTCAATCATAGCGAGTACAACCGCTTTAAGCTCGTTATCATTAAATCCGTTTATAATATTGATTATGGTTTCGAGCATATCGTCACCGTTACAATCGGCAGATTTTACGAAATCAGATATTTGAACTCCGTCCTCGTCATTTACGGCTCTGATACGTTGAATTATAAACTGGTCATTACCGTTATACTGTTGCAACATACCGCGTACTTTAACAACTGTATTAACCTTAGGCATTGGTGTATTTTCCTCTCGGTAATCCCACATTTTAGCGTAGATTTCGCCATCCTTATCGCCTAAAAGTGCATCAAGGAAAAAAGTACCGTTTTTAGCGCTCTTTTTATCGCAACTTTTTACGAGAGCGAAGCCCTCATAAAAGCCTGTTTTTTCATTCTTCTGAAAATTCATAAGTATATATACCTCACTTTATAATAGTGTTGATGACGTAAGAACTCATAAGATATCCCGCCACAGGAGGTGTGAAAGACATTGAACCCGGTACGGAAGAATCTGTTTTAACAGGTTCTTCTTTTGAATAAACAACGGGCAATTTATAAATCCCCCGTTTTTTTAGTTCCCTACGCATAACACGAGCTAAGGGACAAACGCTCGTTTTAGAAATGTCGGCAAGCTCCAACATTTCGGGGTGAAGTTTATTCCCTGTTCCCATTGATGAGATTATTTTTACACCCATCGCTTTTGCTCTTACAGTAAGCTCTATTTTAGCTGTAACGTTATCAATACAATCAAGTATAAAATCATACTGACTTAAATCAATACTGTCGGCAGTTTCGGGTAAATAAAAAAGGTTGTATTTGTGAATGGTAAGTTCGGGGTTTATAGTGAGTAGTCTTTCTTCAACTGCATCGGTTTTCTTCTGACCAACAGTTTTATCGGTTGCTATAAGTTGACGATTAATATTAGTTACATCAACCACGTCTTTATCCACTATACCAATTGTACCCACACCTGCTCTCGCAAGGGCTTCTACCGCCGCAGAACCAACACCCCCAAGACCGAATACAATTACAGAGGATTTTTTAATTAAATTCATTTTATCCTCACCAATTACCCTTACGGTACGTGAAAACCTTTCGTCCAAGAACTCACCACCTTACTAAATATGTTTCTTATTTACAATTAAATATATTTTATAATATTAATAATGAAAATGTCAAATAATATATGAAAATTAATCCAATAATTTTATGAAAGGCGTTAAACAATTGAAAAGACGTATCATAGCATTTATTCTGACTCTAAATTTTTTGTTTTTATTCTTATGCGGAAGGCTTTTTAAGATATCTTCCACACCACAGACCGCCTCGATACAATCAAGCATACGAGTAAAGGAAATTGACGTTTCGCGGGGTATGATTTACGACTGCAATATGAACCCTTTGGTAAACTCCGATTACACCTACACTTTTTTAGTAAAACCCTCTGCATATACCCTCAACTTGCTTAATGAAAAAGGTTATGACACGGGAACTATTGAAAAAATAAAAACCGGTAATCTTGTTTTTATTGAAAGTGATAACAAAACAGAATTTAACGACAATGAATATATAAAGTCATTGTCCCTTTTCACACGATACCCCGATAACTGTGCTTTGCATATTATTGGCTACACGGACTATGCAGGAAACGGTGTAAGCGGTATAGAAAAATATTATAACGAGACTCTCTTAAAAAGCGGTGGTACACTTAGTGTTGCATATTCTGCAGATGCAAAAAACCGACTTCTTACAGGAGAAGCCGTTGAAATAAGAAATAGCGGATATTACAATTCAGAGGGTATTGTTTTAACAATTAATAAAGATATTCAGAAAATTTGTGAAAATGCCTTAAAAAATAATAACATCACAAAAGGTGCAGTAATTGTTCTTGATACTGAAAGTGGAGGTATTCTTGCCTGTGCCTCCGCTCCCTGTTACAACAGAAACAATATGGAAGATTATATTAACTGCGATGATGCCCCCTTTTTAAACCGAGGTTTTTGTGCATATCCAGTGGGCTCTGTTTTTAAATTAGTTACTACCATATCGGCACTTGAAAATAATATAACTTTACCCTTTTACACCTGCACGGGTAAAATCGAAAAAAGTAAAAATATATTCAACTGCAATAAAACCGAAGGTCACGGCACAATTGATCTCTCAGAGGCAATTGCACAATCCTGTAACCCGTATTTTATAGAATTGGGTACAAGAACAGGTGCAAAAAATCTTTTATATACCGCGGAAATGTCAGGTTTTGGTAAAAGTACTGACTTAGGAAACGGTAACTTTACCCATGAGGGAATCTTACCCGAAAAAGCCGACCTAAACAGTGATGCCGCCGTAGGAAACTTCGCTTTCGGTCAAGGTAAATTCACCGCTACACCTTTACAGGTTGCGGTATTCCTGAATACAGTTGCAAATAACGGAATTTACAAAGAACCTTATTTAATTAAAGGGTCTGTAAATAATGATGGAGCATTTTCCCCTGATGTTACGGTTTCCGGCTACCGAATTTTCAAAGAAAGTTCTTGCAAAACATTAAAAAACGCTATGCTTGATACTACCAAAAACGGTACGGGTAAAATTGCTTTTTCGTCACTTTTTAATTCCTGTACCAAAACCGCCACTGCACAAAGCGGACAATATGATGAAACCGGTCGGGAAATTAAAATCTGTTGGTTCGCAGGTTTTTTCCCCGCAGAAAATCCCAAATATACAATATGTGTAATGAAGGAAGATGGGGGTTCGGGCGGTGGTGACTGCGGACCCGCATTTAAAGAAATAAGCGAAAGCATCTATATAAAAAGCAAAACACAATAAATCAAGTCATAAAAAAGCAAAACCCCGTCAAAGTTTGACGGGGTGAAACTTTTTACATATATTTTATGTAATTAAGCCTCTGCTTCTTTTTTCTTGTTGAAGCAATCGCTGCAGTAAACAGGGCGATCCTCACGGGGCTTGAAGGGAACTTCAGCAACACCGCCACACTCTGCACACACTGCTGTGAATTTCTCACGCTCGCCTCTCATTGCCTGCTTACGTGCATCACGGCATGCCTTGCAGCTCTTGGGCTCATTTACTAAGCCTTTTTCAGCGTAAAATTCCTGTTCTCCGGCTGTGAAAATAAATTCGTTGCCGCACTCTTTACAGATGAGTGTCTTGTCTTCGTACATTTTTTGCTACCTCGCTTGTTAATGATGTTGCCCTCTAACGGAATTGCACCGCCGCCTTTGGTGAAGGTTTCGGATAAATTCCGCAACCTAACAACGCTCTGCTTTTAAGCTAAGAGGACATATATGTGAACCGATTACTCGGAAAACACATCTTTTAATTTGCGCCTTGCACGTTGAACTGCATTGTCAACGGACTTTGGTGCCATACCCAGTTTCTCACCGATTTCGGCATAGGACATTCCACCGGCTTTGAAGAATACGACTGTTTTTTCCACCTCGGAAAGAGATACCTCACAAGCATTAAGAACCTCGTTGAGTCTTTCGGTTGTGATGATATGTTTCAAGGGGTCCTCGGTGCTTTCAACACCCTGTAAAGCCTCCGCGGTATCCTCAATAGGGATATCGCCCGAAGCATTGTTTGCGGCAGTATTGATACTGTTGCGCATACAAACAAACGCATAGGCTTCAAAAGGAACGCCTTTTTTTGCATCGTAGGTTCTGACCGCATTCAAAAAACCGAACATTCCCTCCTGAACAAAATCGTCCGTATCTAAATATGCAGCGGTTGTGTTGATATAGCGGGTATTGAGAAAACGACGTGCAATAACATCAAAAGCGTATTCATCGCCATTCTGGGTTAAATGTACAAGTTCTTCGTTAGTGAGGTCGGCATACTCAGAATATTTTTTACTCAATATACCACCCCAGATTATGCTTGTACAATTTATATTATGATATCACGCTTTTGTTATTTTGTCAAATAATTTTTAACAATTACCTGTGTTTTTTGTGAAAAATACAGAATATTTCCATTTTCGACATAAAAAACTCCCCGATTTCAAAAAATCAAGGAGTTAATCTTCAATATTCATATATTCGGTGTACACATTTTTGTCTACTTTGTACCATCTACCTTTGATTTTCATACACCAAAAATCATTGTAGCGGCTTGTATATGTACCCTTATCACCCGATGCCACTACGTCAACACTTATAACTTCCACTTGTGAGGGAAACTCAATGTACGAGAAGTTACCTTCAAGAACATCCGTAAATTTTTCGAGTTCTTTTGCGTCAAGAGTTTTTTGGGAAATTACGCTATACGTCAATTTATACCCTTCACCACATTTTTCGGTATAAAATGCGTGACTTGTAACCATTGGAACAACCATCTGTTTAAAGGTTTCATCCTCTGCAAAATAGCGGTTATTCAACTTATACTCTTTTATATTATCATCGAAAAGAGCGTAATACATATCCGCATCTTCAGTCTGAGTGGCTTTTACAAAATTCTTAATAATCTTTTCAGGTTTTGACGCGGTAAATGATGATGTTAAAAGTGCGGCAACAACAAGAAGTACCGCAAAACCTACCGAAGCAACAAGAACAGATTTTAAAGAAAACCTGAATTTGAAGCCTTGCTTTTTGACGAATTTTGACGGTGCTTTCTTCTTAGGTGAATCAAGATTGGCACCGCAATAGGCACAATTTATGAAATTTTCAGGACTTTGCTTGTGACATTTTTCGCAGTACAAACCTATCACCTCTTTACATATCTAAATAAAAACCGTAGAAAGACGAATCCTTCTACGGTTATATTTGTGTAACGGATAAACCGTATTAATTCATTTAAGAATTATTCAGCTGCTTCTTCAGTTGCTTCTTCAGCAACTTCTGCTTCTTCAGCAAC
>JAZRFO010000024.1:0-21241 GCA_045643685.1 Acutalibacteraceae bacterium | reverse complement strand
TTCAGGACTTAAAGTTTCTGAAATTGATAAAGTTCTTATGGTTGGTGGTTCTTCAAGAATCCCCGCTGTTCAGGATGCAGTTAAATCTTACACAGGCAAAGAACCCTTCAAGGGCATTAACCCCGATGAATGTGTTGCTATCGGTGCCGCACATCAGGCAGGTGTTCTTGGTGGCGACGTTGAAGGTCTTCTCCTTCTTGACGTTACTCCCCTTTCACTCGGTATTGAAACACTCGGTAACGTTTGCACAAAGATTATCGAAAGAAATACAACTATCCCCACAAAGAAGAGTCAGGTATTCTCAACTGCTGCAGATAACCAGACATCAGTTGAAATCCACGTTCTTCAGGGCGAAAGAGAATTTGCAAGAGATAACAAAACTCTCGGTATGTTCCACCTTGACGGTATTCTTCCCGCACGTCGTGGCACACCTCAGATTGAAGTTACCTTCGACATCGACGCAAACGGTATCGTTCACGTATCCGCTAAGGACCTTGGCACAGGTAAGGAACAGTCAATCTCCATCACATCTTCTACAAATATGAGCAAGGACGATATCGACCGTGCCGTAAGAGAAGCAGAACAGTTTGCTGAAGAAGATAAGAAACGTAAAGAGGAAGTTGACATCCGTAACGGTGCAGACCAGATGGTATTCCAGTGCGAAAAACTTCTTGCAGACTCAGGCGACAAGTTCGACGATGCAGACAAGAACGAAATCAACGCAAAAATTGACGACCTTAAAGAAGCTCTTAAGGGCGACAACATTGAGGATATCAAAGCTAAACAGGAAGCACTCCAGACAAAGTTCTACGAAATTTCTGAAAAGCTTTACAAAGCTGCAGGTGGTGCTCAGGGCTTTGACCCCAATATGGGCGCAGGTTTTGACCCCAACGCAGGTGCACAGGGTGACGGTTACACAGAAGCACCCTTCACAGATGTTGACTGATAAATTTTAAAATCATCCAAGACGGTACTCCGTAAGGAGCGCCGTCTTTGGCGGATAACAGAAAGGAATCTGTTATGGCAGACAAGAGAGATTATTATGAGGTCCTTGGCGTACAAAAAAGCGCTACACCCGATGAAATAAAAAAGGCATATCGTCAACTTGCCAAAAAATACCATCCCGACCTTAACCCCGACAACAAAGAAGCAGAAGAAAAATTCAAAGAAGCCAACGAGGCTTACGAAATTCTTTCCGATGCTGACAAAAAAGAAAAATACGACCGTTTCGGTTTTGCAGGTGTTGACCCCAGCTATGGTGCAGGTCAAGGGGGATTCGGTGGCGGATTCGGTGGCTTTGGCGACGGTATGGAGTTTGACCTTGGTGACCTTTTCGGTTCATTCTTCGGTGGTTTCGGCGGTGGCGGTTCACGTTCCAACCCCAGAGCACCTCGTCGCGGCAGTGACATACAGACATCTATTCACATTACATTTGAAGAAGCCGCCAAGGGTTGCACAAAGCAAGTTACTTTCCAACGTATAGAGGCTTGTGACGAATGTGGCGGTAATGGTGCGGCTAAAGGCACTCAACCCCAGACCTGTCCCGATTGTAACGGCAGAGGTCAGGTTAACGTCCAGCAGCGTACACCCTTCGGTACAATAAGCACATCAAAAACCTGTCAGCGCTGCGGTGGTAAAGGTACATTCAACCCCAACCCCTGTTCACGTTGTAAAGGTACCGGCAGAATACGTAAAAGCGTCAATAAAGACATTACAATCCCCGCAGGTATCGCGGATGGTCAGACCATCCCTGTACGCGGTGTAGGTAACCACGGTCTTAATAACGGCCCCGCGGGTGATTTACACGTAAGAATCGCAGTTAAACCTCACCCCTTCTTTGAACGTGACGGTTACAACGTATGGTACGATATGCGCGTTTCATACATTCAGGCAACATTGGGTGACAAATTACGTGTACCAACTCTTGACGGTGACGTTGAATACGATTTACCCGCAGGCACGCAGCCCGGCGACGTATTTAAACTTAAAAACCGCGGTATTCCTGTACTTAATACATCACGTCGCGGTGACCAGCTTATAAGAATAATAGTTGACGTCCCCCGTAACCTCAACGAAACCCAGAAAGCCGCATTGCTTCACTTTAACGAAACCTTAGGCAAAAAACCCATTAAACCCGAGGAAAAACGCGGTTTCTTTGGCGGTAAAAAGAAAAGATAAATACAAGAGTTGCGATAATATCGCAACTCTTACTTTATTTATACAAAAACTTATGATATACTGAAAATATATGGAGGTGAAATTTTTGGCAGACGAATTACAGATTTTTAAAAACCGCATAAAAGAATTATCAGAACGCTCTAAAAACCGCGGCATTTATTTTTACAGCGATTTTTTAAATCTTTATGAGCAGACTATTCTTTTTGAAACCATAAAATACGGCTACACTTTAGAGGGCGGTTACGAAGACTCGGAACGTAAAATCGCCTGTTTCGGTGATGAAAACGACCTGTGCTACCCTCCTGAACCTCCCATTTCCATTATTTGCATCGAACCTCTATCTGCCAAATTTTCCGACACTCTGACCCATCGTGATTTTTTAGGTTCTTTAATAGGTCTTGGAATTAAAAGAGAAACTCTTGGTGATATTATAATAAAAGATAATATAGGTTACCTTTTCTGCCTTGACAGTATAAGTGAATTTATTATTAATAATCTCACAAAAGTAAAACACACAAGTGTCAGTTGCAGTATATGTAACGAACTCCCTCAAAATATATTACCCGAACCTACAGAAAAGACTATTATAGTTGCTTCCCTTCGTTTAGACGGAATAATTTCCGCGGTTTACAATATGTCACGAAGCAAAAGCTCCGCCCTCATTGACGGTGAAAAAGTTTTTGTGAATGGCAAATTGACAGTCAGTAACTCCCACCCTTTAAAAGAAGATGATATCATCTCTGTAAGAGGTCACGGACGATTCAGATTCAAAGAAATATCCGGCGACACAAGAAAAGGTAGGATAAGGGTGCTTTGTGAAGTATATTAGGCAGAGTTGCAAGTTGCAAGTGGCAAGTTGCAAGTTTCGGGCACTGCGTGCGGCTATTATAACGCTTCGCCTATTTCAAAAAAACAAAACAGAAAGGGATACACAATGGAAAAGACAATAGAAGAAAAAAGTTTTGACTTCGCTATCAGAATAGTGAAATTGAAAGATTACCTGATAAACGAACGAAAAGAGTTCGACTTATCCCGTCAGATTCTTCGTTCGGGAACAAGTATAGGTGCAAATGTATCCGAGGCACAACAAGCACAAAGTCAGGCAGATTTTTTAAATAAAATTAATATTGCTTTAAAAGAGGCAGCGGAAACAAAATATTGGCTTAGACTTTTAAAAGCAACAGACAAACTTACCGAAAAAGAAACGGAATCAATATTATCAGAATGTATTGAAATCGAAAAAATTTTATATACAATAGTACGAACAACAAAAGCAAAAATAGATAGATAAAAAGCAAGGAGTATCAAGAAAAGTTGGCACTATCGGAAACTATTATAATCGGAAGCTTTGCTTCCCCGAAACTTGCCACTTTCAACTTGCAACTTGCAACTATAACCGGAGGTTAATTTTATGAGAACAATGAAATTAGGCAAAAGCGGTATTGACGTACCTGTTATCGCCGTAGGTTGTATGCGTATGGCAGACAAAACCGTTGACGAAGCGAAAGAACTTATTGATACCGCTATGGGTGCGGGTCTTAACTTCTTCGACCACGCAGACCTTTACGGTGGCGGTAAAAGTGAAGAAGTTTTCGCAAAAGCCATTGGTATGAATGACGACGTGCGTGAAAAAATCATTTTACAGTCAAAATGCGGTATCTGTCCCGGTAAAGTTATGTTCGACTTCTCAAAAGAACATATTATTGAGTCCACCGAGGGTTGTCTTAAAAGACTTAATACTGATTACCTTGATTTTCTTCTCTTACACCGCCCCGACACTCTCTACGAGCCCGAGGAGGTTGCAGAAGCACTTCTCACATTAAAAGAACAGGGCAAGGTACGTCATTTCGGTGTATCTAACCAGAACCCCATGCAGATGCGCCTTTTACAGAAATATATGGGCGACGAGCCTATTTGTGCAAACCAGTTGCAATTCAGCATCACCGATTGCCATATTGTTAAACAGGGTCTTTATGTAAATATGCGTGAGGATAATGCCATTGACCGCGACGGAGGTGTGCTTGAATATTGCCGATACGAGGATATTACAATCCAAG
The DNA here is from genome assembly GCA_045643685.1 of Acutalibacteraceae bacterium. GTDB lineage: Bacteria > Bacillota > Clostridia > Oscillospirales > Acutalibacteraceae > DTU089. The sequence goes on along the minus strand of JAZRFO010000024.1, from coordinate 17,006 downwards.
CCTGGTCACCCTTCCAATACGGCTTCTTTGAAGGTGTTTATGTAGACAACCCCGACTTCCCCGAAATTAACGCTAAATTACAGGAATTAGCGGACAAATATGGTGTTACCAAGTCCACAATTGTCATTGCGTGGATTCTTCGCCATCCTGCGAAAATGCAACCCCTTACAGGCACTATGAATCCCTCGCGCCTTCTCGAATGTGCCGCCGCTTCGGATATCACTATCACAAAACAGGAATGGTATGAAATATTCTCAAGCGCAGGAAATGTTATTCCGTAAAAAACAAAAACACCGTTTGGTTTTGAACCAAACGTTGTTTTGTAATTATATCTTTCTGACTTTAATAATATCTTCGTTAGCCTTGAGTGTGTTTATAACGCCCTCGGGGATTTTATCTGCAACCACAAGTGTGTATGCATATTCACCCTTCGCCTTTGAAGCAAAGCCCGTTGTTTCAACTCCATTTTTCATAAACGCACCGAGAACATCGTTCATAACGTTAAGTGCGTTGTAGTGGATAATTGAAACTCTTTCGCCCTCGTTTTCAAGTGCAACATTGGGGAAGTTCACGGAGTTTTTAATATTACCCTTTTCAAGGTATTCGCGAATTTCAACCGCAGCCATATATGCGCAGTTTTCTTCACTTTCGGGAGTTGAAGCGCCCAAGTGAGGAAGTGCAGTTACGTTTTCAACACCGATAACCTCATCTGAAGGGAAGTCAGTAACGTAAGCACCAACCTTGCCGGATTTAACTGCCTCTGCCATATCTGCACCAACAACAAGTTCGCCACGTGCAAAGTTAAGAATACGAACTCCGTCCTTCATCTTTGCGATTGTGTCCGCATTAATCATACCCTTTGTTGCAGGAACACAGGGAAGATGGAGTGTAATGTAATCTGATTTTTCATAGATTGCATCAAGGGAGTCAACGTACTCTGTATCAAGGGGAAGCTCACCCTTGAATTCCTCATTGAAATATGGGTCATAACCAACAATCTTCATACCAAGAGCATTTGCGGCACTTGCCACAAGTCTGCCGATAGCACCAAGACCAACCACACCGAGGGTCTTACCGAGAATTTCGGGACCCGCAAACTGTGATTTGCCTTTTTCTACGAGTTTGCCAACGTTGTCGCCTTCGCCCTTAAGGGTTTTGCACCAGTCATAAGCCGCCACAACACGTCTTGATGACATCATAAGACCGCCTATAACAAGCTCCTTAACTGCATTTGCGTTAGCACCGGGTGTATTAAAAACAACTACGCCCTTCTTGGTACATTCGTCAACGGGGATGTTGTTAACACCCGCACCCGCTCTTGCTACTGCAAGAGTTTTTTCGTTGAAGTTGTAATCGTGCATTGCTGCAGAACGGACAATAATGCCGTCGGGAGCGTCGCAATTATCGGTGATGTTGTATTTTTCATCCAACTCTTTAAGACCGATTTGAGAAATCTTATTAAGTGTAAGAATATCAAACATTATAAATCTTCCTTTCAGGAATTTTCTTCTTCGAACTTCTGCATAAACTCAACGAGTTTTTCTACGCCTTCAATGGGCATTGCGTTGTAAATAGAGGCTCTCATACCGCCAACGCTTCTGTGACCTTTAAGGTTAACAAAACCTGCTGCCTCTGCCTCTTTTACGAATTTAGCATTAAGCTCGTCACTGTCTGTAACAAAGGGAACGTTCATAAGTGAACGGTCCTCGGGAACAACAGTACCGCGGAACATTTTGCTATTGTCAAGGAAGTCGTAAAGAATTTTGGCTTTCTTGCGGTTACGCTCTGCCATTGCTTCAAGACCACCGATGGATTTAATCCATTCAAGTACAAGCTTACAGATGTAAATTGTGTAACAAGGAGGTGTGTTTGAAAGTGAGTCTGCGTCTGCGTGAACCTTGTAATCGAGCATCATAGGTGTGTAATCACGGGCATTGCCGAGCATATCCTCACGAACAATAACAATTGTAAGACCTGCAGGTGCAATATTTTTCTGAGCACCGCCGTAAACCATTGCGAACTTTGTAACGTCAAGAGGCTCTGAGAGGAAACAGCTTGAAATATCCGCAATAAGGGGAACGTCACCTGTATCGGGAAGCTCGTGGAAAATAGTACCGTAAATTGTGTTGTTCATACAGATGTATGCATAGTCTGCATCCTGACGGAAATCCTCACGACTTGTTTTGGGGATGTATGAGAAAGTCTTATCAGCAGATGAAGCAACTGCAACTGCGTCACCATATTTCTTAGCCTCACCAAAAGCCTTTTTAGCCCACTGACCTGTGATAATATAATCTGCCTTACCGCTATTGTTCATAAAGTTCATAGGAATTGCCGCAAACTGAGTTGTAGCACCGCCGTGAAGGAAAAGAACCTTGTAATTATCCGGAATATTCATAAGCTCTCTTAAAAGAGATTCTGCAGATTTGATAATGGAATCAAACACCTTTGAACGGTGTGACATCTCCATAACAGACTGACCGCAACCTTCATAATCAAGCATCTCTGCAGCAGCTTTTTTCAATACTTCCTCGGGGAGCATTGAGGGACCTGCCGAAAAGTTATAAACCCTTGCCATATCTATTTCTCCTTTTAATAAAATGTTAATAAATTTAAAACTGATAATATATTATTATATTCCTCACAAAAAAATTTTTCAAGTATTATTGCACTTAATTTTTCCTAAAAACCCTTATAAATCAACTAATTTCCGCTTTTATTCACATATGCAACCCTTAACCTTACATTATATTTACGCATAAGAAAAATGATACAAAAGCCTCGTCCAAGGGTTAACTTGAACGAGGCAATTTTTTAATACTATTAGGTATCAGTTGAATACGCAAAGTTAATGTAATTGGTGTTTACCCAACCTGCATAAGAGTCGTTGTAAATAACGTAAGCCCATGTAGCATCAGTGTTGTAGCAAATAAATTTAACAACGGATTTATCGGGAATAAGCTTAATAAGTTTTCCTTTCTGGTTAGCCGCATTACGCATATTAAGACCGCCATCGGCTTTTACTTTGTACCAGTAAACCTCGCCTGAAGGTTGTGTGGTGTATTCGGCAGGAGTAAGATATTTGTAGCTTACCCAGCCTTCGTAACCGCCCCAATATACGTAAACCCAATCCTTGATATTGGAACTGTAGCCACGTACTTCAATAGCAGAATTATTGGGAATAAGTTTTACAACCTGTGATTTTTCCGTAGGCTCGTAACGCATATTAAGTCCGCCATCGGCTTTGACCTTCATATAGAAGCTCTGAGCATAATTCTGAAGAACTACGTTCTGTGCATTAACAACGTCCTTGGAAACCGCATTTTCTGTAGCACCAAGAAGAGTAACGCCTTCATTGGAAAGCTGGAAACTGAATCTTATTGTTTCCAAATTTTTGGTATTAATTTTAAGTTCACTCACAATTGCATCAAAATCAACACCTGCACCGCGATTAATCTGACCCGATGCTATCTGTAAGCCCGTACCCTCATCGTAAATCTTTTTATTTTCTACGTCGCATTTTAAAATATATGCTTCAATTACAACGCGATTTGCATCCTTATCAAGTTTTGATGATTTAACTTTACCGTAATAGTCAAATTTACCTTTTTCGTCATTTTCACCCTCACGGAGCAAGAAGCCTTTGGAAGTAATAACGTCATTTTCGTCTACAAGACTTGACACACTGATAGCACCAGAACCCCAGAGAGCATTGATTCTATCCTGCACCTCTGAAAGCTTGTAAACCTTATAACCATCGGTATTTGCAGCAAGTGAAGTATACTCATCCTCTGTCATAACATCGGAAATGAGAATCCCCGCTGTAGCATCATCTGTAACTTTTTCGATTTCGGAGTTATAATCTTTACCTGTAAATAAGCGGTAATCATTTAATGCAATGCTTTCAATACCATAGGTAAGAAGACTTTCGGGTGTGCCGTAGTAAACAACTCTGTATGAATTGAATGTGTAATCATCCATCACTTTACCGAAGAAAGCCTCAGCATCAGCGGTTGTATAGGCAGACGGCTCTTTCATTGTACTACCGAATTCAATATCATCCGTATCAAGAGTAATGGTGTTATAATACACATCGTCCAATACGTAAATACGTTTAACGTATGTAGTATCCATAAACTGGACTTTTAAGTCATACTCCCCTGTCAAAAGAGGTGCAACACTGTATTTGCTAAGTCCTGTAACCTTATCCTGCTCGGGCTCTGATGTAATCTCCACATCATTAATAAACAACTGTGCACTTTCAGGAATATAAACATCGTAACCGGAACAAACGTCTGTAACAACGCGGTATTCGTCAAAATACAGAAAACCGTCCTTTGTTTTTTCCACAGTCACAGTCATAACTGTGCCGTTATAGTACTGTATTTCAAAAACGGTTGTAGTATCATCCGCGCTTACTTCTGTCATTTCGTAGCTTTCGTTACCGCCAAAAGCACTGAGAACAAAAGCATCGTCATTAAGGTATTTATCATTGAACTGTTCGTAGGTAACCACTGAACCTTCCTCAAACATCAGGTCATATATACCCTGAACATCATTTTTGGAAAGCTTAGAAGCAAAATTATTTGCCGTTGCTTTTGGTGAAATGAAGAAAGAGCCTACAACAAGACCTACTATAGCCACAAACACCATTGCTAAAGCAAGGAAAATAAGAATGAGCGTAACAATCAGACCTGTTTTTTTCTTCTTTTTACCTTTGGGTTGTTTCTTAGGTTTTTCATTTTGGTGTGCTTCTTCTTGAGAAGCCTTGTTCTCAGGGGCAACTATCTGTTCCTGTTCATAGTGAACAAAATCACCGATTTTTTCTTCAATCACAGGTTGGTTATTACCCTGAGTGGCTTCTACCACGTTAACACCGCAATTACCACAGAAAACTGTACCATCATCCAATTTAATTCCGCAATTAGGACAAAACATAAATCTTCCTCCTGACACACTGAAGCGTGTATAATATATTGCATTTCCATTATATTCCTAAATTCTACATTTTGCAACAGAAAAAAAACAAACAGACCGCTATAAGCGGTCTGCCTGTTTTTGAAAGGAGCCTATTAAAAATCTAATAAATTACTTGTAATTATCCGGTGCAATAACACCATAGCCCGTTGCGTTACGTTTATAAACAACGTTTATTTCATCCGTTTCGGCATTAAGGAACATATAAAACTTATGACCTAAAAGGTTCATCTGTAAAATTGCTTCCTCAACACTCTGGGGCTTAAGAGAAATGGTCTTTTCCCTGATTATATCGAATTCTTCATCCTCATCCATGGGTTCAAAGAAATCGTCAAGGACCTCGGAATGAAGTTTTTTGTCAAGACGGGTCTTGTTTTTACGGATTTGTCTTATAAGGGAATCAACACAATTGTCAAGAGCGTCAATCATATTTTCCGCACTTTCTTCGGCACGGAAAATCATACCGCTTTTGGTGACCGTCACCTCCACAATATGGCAGGATTTTTCAACGGTAGCGGTTACCTTCGCGGCAGCCTCCTCACCGAAAAGCTTGTCGATTTTACTCAAACGCTTTTCTGCACGCAGACGGAAGTCTTCACGAGGGTTACATTTACGGCCAACGATAGTAATGTTCATAAAAACATCCCTTTCTGTGTTATTCTCTTTTCATATAAATTGTATCACCTGTATCCAAAACTGTCAACATTTTTATATACATTTACTAATTTTTGTCATATTCACGGAAAAATATTGAGCATATTGGTCAAGGTGACTAAAAAAAGAGTAAAGATGTTCAGTTAAAACATCCTTACTCTTTAATTATATTATATGAAACTCGTCCGCTATTACTGTAACAATATTATTTTCCACACTCGAAAAGCCCGAGGACACATTTGCCTCAATTATCACTACACCATTTTTTGAAGCGGAAAGTTTACCTTTTCCAAGACTGAATATTGCCTTTGCGTGACCCTTACGTATACCGTAGCTTCCACCGCCATTCCCCTTTTGGTTATCGCTGACGCAAAAGCTTACGGAGTCGCAATTATCATAAACATATTCTTTTTCAGGTGTAACAACCTTAAGTGATAAAGCCTCACTCATTATCATCACCGTGCTCTTCTTTATATTTATTTATAACGTCGTCTATTGCGCCGCACATAAGGAAATACTGCTCGGGGATGTGGTCAAGTTCACCGTTTAAAATCATTTCAACACCTTCAATAGTCTTTTCCACAGGAACGTATACACCTTTGTATCCCGAGAATTTTTCCGCAACGTGGAAGGGCTGACTAAAGAAACGCTGAACTCGTCTGGCTCTTTTTACAAGCGCCTTATCCTCGGCTGAAAGCTCATCCATACCGAGAATCGCAATAATATCCTGAAGTTCATTATATTTCTGCAACACTCTGCGTGTTTCTTTTGCAACGCGGTAATGTTTTTCACCTACGTAATCGGGAGTAAGAATTCTCGAGGTTGACTCCAAGGGGTCAACTGCAGGATAAATGCCCAATTCAACAATTTTTCTTGAAAGAACGGTAGTTGAATCAAGATGGGAGAAGGTTGTAGCAGGTGCAGGGTCAGTAAGGTCATCCGCAGGGACGTATACCGCCTGAACGGATGTAATTGAGCCGTTACCTGTTGAAACAATTCGTTCCTGAAGTTTACCCATTTCACTGTCAAGAGTGGGCTGAGAACCAACCGCAGAGGGCATTCTGCCAAGAAGTGCCGAAACCTCGGAACCTGCCTGTGTGAAACGGAAAATATTATCTATAAATAAAAGAACGTCTTTATGTGAGCTTTCGCGGAAATATTCCGCCATTGTAAGACCAACTAAGGGTGCACGTAATCTTGCACCTGCGGTTTCGTTCATCTGACCGAAAACAAGGGCAGTTTTATCTAAAACGCCCGATTGTTTCATTTCGTTCCAGAGGTCATTACCCTCTCTTGAACGCTCACCAACACCGGCAAATACTGAGTATCCGTCGTGCTCAAAGGCAACGTTTCTTATAAGTTCCATAATAAGAACTGTTTTACCTACACCGGCACCACCGAAAAGACCGATTTTACCACCCTTCACATAAGGTGTCATAAGGTCTATAACTTTAATACCCGTTTCAAGCACATCCTCCGACGGAACGATGTCAATAAACGGAGGTGCAGGATGATGAATGGGCCAATATTCTTTTGTTTTTATGGGCTCACCCATATCAATGGGTTGACCTATAACGTTTACCATACGTCCGAGGGTTTCTTCACCAACTCCGACTGTAATGGGCATACCTGTGTCTATGGCTTTTACCCCTCGTGAAATACCATCCGTAGGATACATTGAAATACAACGTACCTCACCATTACCAAGATGCTGAGAAACCTCGAGAACGTAAACCTCGTCGCGTACTTCAATTTCAAGGTCGTTAAGTATCTCGGGAATTTCATCAACGTTAAACAAAACGTCTACAACAGGGCCCGTTATTCGTTGAACCATACCAATGGAACCTTTTGCCATATATACTACTCCTCTTCCCGAAAATATTCTGCAAAGGTTTCGATAACATCTGCCGTAACCCTGCTTTGTCTTTTTCTGTTAATTTCGCTTTCAAGTTTTTCTTCGTATTCAACTGCCGCATCATACGCGGAACGCATACTCATAACCGTAGCCGCCTGAGCGCCAATTGCCGTTTCAAGAATAAAACCATAGAGCATTGATGTGATTATTTTTTCTGCGCTTTGTGTTATAACCGTTTCTTTATCCGGCATAAAAAGCGCATCGCTTGTATCGTTATTATTTGTGCCTTCGGGATTAAATAATTCTTTTGCACAAGGATATTGTTTTACCATATTAACGTATTTCGGATAAACCACTTTTACTGAACTGTATTCCTTTTCTGAAAGCAAAGCACATAAATCATCGTAAAAGGCTTTAACTTCTGTAAACTGCGGAACATCCTTGAAAGCATAATTCTTTACAGATTCATATCCCTTGTTTTTAAAATACGAAATGGTTTTTTCACCGCAAAAGATAAGCTCTTTTTCCTTTTTTTCATCCGAAAGAAGATTCTCTGCATAATAGAACAAATCGGAGTTAAAATTACCGCACATACCCTTGTTTGAAGCCATAACAATATAGCAAACAGGAGCATCGGGTTTCCCTGAAGGAAATACATTTATAAAGTCCTTTTCATAGCTTTCATAAAGCTTGCGACATTGGGTAGCATACTCCAAATAACCCGAATACACGGCACTTAACTGCGAATACTTTACAGTAGCCGCAGTTTTCATAGCCTTTGATATTTTACGGGTGGTAACAACACCCTTCAGCTTCTTTTTAAGTACCTGTTCGGTAGGCATTTATTTAACCCTCTTTTTTAAATTCGCTCAAAGCTTTGCGTATTTTATCCAGATTTTCTTTACTTAGCTTATCACCGTTTTCAAGAACGCTCATTATATCACTGTAGTTTGCATCAAAGTATTTGTAAAGCTCTTCTTCAAATACTGATATTGATTCTACAGATACATCGTCACTGTAGCCCTCGGAAATTGCCAGTAGCAACAATGCCTGATATTTATCGTCAAGAGGTTTATAACGGGTTTGTTTTAAGGCTTCAGTAAGTCTTTTACCGGTTTCGATGGTTTTTGCAGTTTCTGCATCAACCTCTGCACCGAATTGAACAAAGCCTATTAACTCACGATATTGGGCGAGTTTTGTACGAAGATTTGCGGATACCTGTTTCATAAGCTTCGTCTGTGCCGAACCGCCTACACGGGAAACAGAAAGACCCACATTTATAGCAGGACGTTGACCTTCGTTATATAATTCACTGTCAAGGAAAATCTGACCATCGGTAATGGATATAACGTTGGTTGGAATATATGCAGAAATATCCCCTGCCTGTGTTTCGATTATGGGTAAAGCCGTCATAGAACCGCCACCCATTTTTTCGGATAATTTAGCTGAACGCTCCAACAATCTTGAATGTAAATAAAAGATATCTCCGGGGTATGCCTCTCGACCCGAGGGTCTGTGCAAAAGGAGTGACAACTCTCGGTATGCTACGGCGTGCTTTGACAAGTCATCATATACAATAAGCACGTCTTTGCCGTTGTACATAAAATGTTCACCAATAGCAGTAGCACTGAAGGGTGCTATATACTGAGTAGCTGCAGAGCCGGATGCCGGAGCCGCAACTATAACCGTATATTTAAGTGCATCGTATTTTTCAAGAGTTTCTCTTATTTCAGAAATTGTTGATTCCTTCTGACCGATGGCAACGTATATACAAATTGTATCCTTGCCCCTCTGGTTAATAATAGCATCAATAGCAACGGCACTTTTACCCGTCTGTCGGTCACCGATAATCAATTCTCGCTGACCCTTACCGATGGGAACAAGTGCATCAACTGCTTTTAAGCCTGTATGAAGGGGCTCACTCACACTCTCTCGGTCAAGTATGGCAGGCGCCCTGAACTCAATGGGTCTGCGTTCCTCGGTGGTAATGTAGCCTTCACCGTCAATGGGATTACCCACGGAGTCAACGACTCTGCCAAGAAGCTCGTCACCTACGGGAACAGTTGCAATTCTGCCGATACGTCTTACTCGGCTACCGCTTTCGATGTTTTCATACTCACCGAAAACAACACAACCGATACGGTTCTGCTGGATATCAAGTACCATTCCGCGTTCGCCACAGTCAAATTCAATAACTTCACCATACATAATGTCCGCAAGACCGTCCATCCAACAGATACCGTCGGACACGGTCATAACGCGACCAAGCTGATATACGTGAATTTTCGGTTTGAAGGTTTCTGCTTTATAAGTGAATTCCTTAAGAATTTCATCCTCGCCGAGTTCAAAGGGAATGTGTACTCGACGAAGGCTCTTTTCGTATCTGTAAAGGTCCTCAAGGACAGTGCAATCATACACCGTGTCACCTATTCTGAGTTTAACTCCGCCTATAAGTTCGGGGTCCTCTAAAACCCAGAGAGAGGTCTTGCCGTTGACTTCATTTAACATTTTGGTTGTAAACTCGTCAACTTTTTTGACTATTTTTTCAGGAAGCTTGTGAGCAGAACTTAGTGTAACATACAAAACGTCGTGATGCATAAGGTATGTCATATCACCGGGGGTAAGACTAACTTCTTTGAGGATATTGTCAATCATTTCCTCCTCGTGAGCTCTTAAATCACTGAGATACGGCTCCTGAGAAAACAATTCACGAACATTCTGTTTTATGTTTTCGAGAATTTCCACACCCGCTTTTTCAACGGCTTCTTTGTGGATTTCGTAGCATTCTCTTTTAGCGAATGCTTCTATTCTTTTTATTTTAGACTGCGCCTCAGCCTGTGCCTTTTTAACGTCGTCGGACAACTGGATTTCCTTTGCTTCGGGCTCAAAGTCCTTGAACTCAGGAAGTTCAGTATTCTCAATCTGTTCAATCTCTTCAAACTCTTTGTTGATGCGGTTTAAACGTTTCGAGAAAATTGACTTAATTGTTTTTCTGCCTGCAATAACCACAATAGCGATAACTAACAGAAAGTTTATGATAACATACTGTATTTCCATAATATCGCCCCTTACCTTGCAATTACCTGTCGTGCAAAAGCTTCCGCTATGCTCTTGGCATTGGCACTGACGTCATTTATAGCTTTTTCGCATTCCTCGGCTGTAGCCTCACGAAAAGCCTCAACGTCGGTTATACGTTTTTTTCTCGCCCTTATAACAGCATCCTTACTTTCATCCTGAATAGCAGTAAGTTTTTCTGTAACTTCCCTTTTCTGGTTTTCAAGATACTGAGATTGTTGCATGGCAATCTTTTCTTCATGTTCACGAATAGCGTCTTCCATTCCTGCCTTTTTCTTACGGGCATTTTCAAGGCGTTCGCTTCGCTTATCCATAACTTCAAGCAATGGTTTGAAAAGCAGATTGCGTAATATCAACATCAAGGCAACAAAACAAATCACAGTCCATACAATGACAGAAATTTGTATACTCATTTATATCACCTTTAGATTTTTGAAATAAGCATAAAGCCGATAAGAAGACCGTAAATTGTAAGAGCCTCCATAAGAGCAAGGGAAATAATAAGTGTTGAACGGATGTCTTTTGCTGCATCGGGCTGTCTTGCAATGCTTTCCATTGCGGCTTTTGCAGTAAGTCCCTGACCGATAGAGGGGCCAAGTGTACTGATAGCGATAGCGATAGCTGCTGCAATAGCAATAATTCCTGAATTTTCCATGTTGTATTTCTCCTTTAAAAATATTATTCTTCAGTAACCTCATCAAGGTATATTGATACAAGCATTGTAAACACAACCGCCTGTAATGCACAGAAAAGTAATGATAAAAGCATCATTACCGCAGGAGCACCAATGGGTAAAATGTGGTAAAGCTCCTCCGTTACCGTTTCCTCACCGAAAATATTACCGTACAATCGCAAAGCAAGTGAAGCGGGTTTTATAATTTCGTCAAGCAATAAAAGGGGTAACATAAAAAACATGGGGCTTACGAATCTTTTGAAATAATGTTTGACACTGTGACGTAAACCTGCAACCTGCAAGAATATAAACGTAACGATACCAAGACCCGCCGTCACCGAAAGGGACGATGTGGGCGCTTTGACGTATTCGGTCATACCCATACCGGGGAAAAGCCCCGAATAGTTTGAAAATATTATAAAAATGAAAAGTGACGCAAGAAATGTAAAGTGCTTTCTTGATTTCTTTTTACCTAAAGTGTCACCAAAAAAGTTATCAAGATACTCAATTCCCGTTTCTATAATATTCTGGAATTTACCGGGTTTTTCTTTGAGGGTAAATTTCACAATCAATGAAATCAGCGTAATAAGACCCAGTATAACCCACATACCGATAACTTCACCGGTTACATCAAGAAAACCAAAAAGTTCAATTATAACTTCTGATTTTTCACCCATCCGACTCACCTTCTTTTTTCAGTGATTTTCCACGTTTTTCTTCGTTGAGTTTAAGTAGCTTTCGCGTGTAAATAAACATAGGTAGAGTTATTCCCAGAACTGCGCCGATAAGCATATAGGACAGTTTAAACGGCAAAAAATCCCCTGACATAAAAACTGCTACAAGATATCCAACATTAAAAATCTGTTTAACAACTGTTGTCATAGCAAATTTGTCGGGATTTTTCTCCAGGAAATATTTTGAGATAAAATAGTTTAACGTAGCTATACCTACGCCTACCGCAAAAGTGATAACTGCACCCAAAATATCCTTCATGCTAATTTATCACCTCGTACATATTGGCGGCTTCATCCTTCTTAGCGTATTCGTTCACCGAAAGAACCCTATACTTAGTAAGATTGGAGCCCATCTGAATAGCAATAACATCGCCTGTTTTAACCTCGTAGGAAGCACGAGCAACCTTGCCGTTAACTTCAACGTGTTTAGCATCGCAGACCTCGTTTGCAACAGTACGTCGCTTAATAATCCTTGATACTTTTAAATATTTATCTAATCGCATAATACATCTCCTATCAATGGTTAATATATACCCTTTACTCTAAGAAATCAATAGTTTTTTGTCTTTTTCAAAAGAAAAATTACACCAATTTCAAGGTTAATGAGAAATAGGAATTTTGCTCATTTTTTAACCTTTGAAATTGGTGAGAAAATCGTAAAAATAATGTGATATTCTTAATTTCGTGAGCCGGTCCAAAACAAGTGATTTTTAACGAGAATGGCTCTGCATGGTGCCGCTTCAACACCCGAAACCTTAAGAGGTTGAGCCATAAGGAAATATCTGCCCGGCTCAACGTTTGAAAGATCAAGTCCTTCAAGAATGGGGATATCCGCACTGAGCAAAGCACGGTGAATAACCTGATTAGAACTGTGATTACCTATTGTCTGTGAGTCGGTGCCAATAAGCTTTATACCCGAATCCACAACATAGTATGCACTGCTTTCCATAAGGTATGAAAGACCGTTACCTTTAATTAACACTCTTTCGCAATCTTCCCAAGGGAAAGCCTCCTCGGCGAAAGCACCTGTAATGGGTCCGGGAGGTGCCTCAACCACAAGGCATTCACCTATAAAAAGTTCAAGTGGGAATTTATCTATAGTATTGCCACCCTCAATAAAATGCAAGGGTGCATCAATATGAGTAGCAGTGTGAAGACAGGTATAAATTGAGTTAAGATTACAACTGTCCCCTGCCCTGAGATTCTTTATAGGGTCAACGTAACCCTCAGGGTCCCCCGGATAAACGGGAGTTTTGAATAAATCTCTGGAAATATCAATAATCTCCATAAAAAATCACCTTAAAAGATTGTTTATATCCATCTGTGTAAGAGCAGAAAAATCCGCACTGTCAAATTCTGCAACGGCTTTGTTCATATATGCTCTTTCGAAAGTCTCGTCAAAGTTATCGAGAGAAACCTCGGTCTGAGTGCCGTCTTCCATAGATTTAAGCATTGCAACGCCGTTTTCCAACTCGTTGTCACCAATAACAACTGTGAATTCGGAATTTAATTTATTAGCAAACTTCATCTGTGCTTTAATTGAACGACCAACGGTATCAATATTAACACTGTAGCCCTGACTTCTGAGGTCTGCAGAGATTTCAAGTGCTTTAAGAAGTGCATTTTCACCTGCAGTAACAATTGAAAGGTTGCATTTGGGTGCTGCGGGGAAAGGAATACCGCTTTCTTCCATAGCGATTAAAAGTCTTTCAAGACCCATTGCGAAACCGCAAGCAGGCATTGATGCACCGCCCAATTCCTCAATAAGACCGTCGTAACGACCACCACCGCCGAGAACAAGACCCTTTGTCTTTTCGTCAAGTGAAACGAACTCAAAAACAGTTCTTGTGTAATAGTCAAGACCGCGTACAATCTGAGGATTAACAACGTAAGAGATATTTAAAGCATCAAGGTATGCTTTGAGCTTTTCAAAGTGGTCACGACAATCATCGCAGATGTAGTCAAGTACCACGGGAGCATCCTCGGCTATTTTTGAACAAACGGGACTCTTGCAGTCGAGAATACGCATAGGGTTACGTTCAAGTCGTGAAAGACAGGTTTCGCAAAGCTCCGCTTTTTTGTCTTCAAAATATGCCTTAAGAGCCTCGGAATATTTTTTACGGCATTCGGGACAACCGATGGAGTTAATCTCCACTGCAAGCTTTTCAATACCGATAAAGTTAAAGTAACTGTTGGCAAGAGCGATTATTTCCGCATCCGCAACGGGTGAACCTGCACCAAAGCATTCGATACCGAACTGATGGAATTCTCTGAGTCTTCCTGCCTGAGGCTTTTCGTAACGGTAACAAGATGTGAGGTAGCAAACCTTCTGGGGAAGGGGTTCGTTAAAAAGACCATGCTCAAGGAATGCACGCACTGCACCTGCGGTACCTTCGGGACGCAAGGTAATTGAACGGTCACCCTTGTCGTTGAATGTGTACATTTCCTTCTGAACAACGTCGGTAGTTTCACCTACAGAACGGTCAAAAAGCTCGGTGTATTCGAACACGGGTGTACGCATTTCGTGGAAACCGTAAGCCTTGGCGGTATCAAGCGCCGCCTGTTCAATGTATTGTAATTTGTAGCTTTCTGAGGGTAAAGTATCTTTAGTACCTTTAATTGCTTTAATATTTCCTGCCATATTAAGCTCCTGTAAAATATATTTTTTCAATAAAAAATCGGGTGAAAGAGGCGTAACCTCACACACCCGACCGTAATTTAATTATCCTTTGGGATTAACGATGTCACGCCAATCGAGGTCACCACGTTCAAGACTGTGAATGAGAGCTTCCGCCGTAGCAATGTTAGTAGCAACGGGGATGTTATGAACGTCACAAAGTCTTAAGAGGTTAGTCTCGTTGGGTTCGCCCGGTTTGGGGTTAAGGGGGTCACGGAACACCAACAATAAGTCAATTTCGTCACAGGCAATTCGTGAACCAATCTGCTGTGCACCGCCCTGAGAACCGCTGAGATATCTTTCTATATTAAGACCTGTTGCCTCCGCAACAAGCTTGCCCGTTGTACCTGTGGCACAAAGGCTATGTTTGCTTAAAATACCGCAATAAGCTATACAGAACTGTGTCATAAGTTCTTTTTTAGAATCGTGCGCTATCAATGCTATGTTCATTAAGTCACGCTCCTTAATTGGAATCCTTTTTGTTATTGTAACAGAAAAACCCTTGTTTTTCAACACATTATAACAATATTTTTTGCTTTTTTGTCAAAATCAACCATTTATGCATTAAGATTTTCGAAGTTTTTCTTGTTTGAAACATAAAGGTTTTTGTAAACCTCATAATATTTGTCATAAACCTTTTTAGCTTCCATATTGGGAGCAAAGGTTTTGCTTACGGGAATAAGCTTTTTAGCATCCTCAATAGAAGCACACTGACCCATACCTACGGCAATAAGCACAGCCGCACCCATAGCACCTACATTCTGGGGTGTGTCAACTGTTTCAACCACTTTACCTGTACAGTCCGCAAGAATCTGACAGGTAAGGTCGGAAAGTGCACCGCCACCTACGAAACGGATTTTTTCGGAGGATTTAACCTTCTTTTCCTCAGTTTCAAGGAACCATCTTAAATGGTAGCAAACACCTTCAAGAACGGAACGAATCATTTCGCTCTTGCCTGTTTCAAGGCTTAAGTTGAAGAACATTCCTCTTGAGTTGGGGTCTTCAAAGGGACAACGGTTACCGTGGAGCCAGGGTGTGAAAATAACACCACCCGAACCTGCGGGAACCTTTGAAACCACGTGGGTCATATAGTCATAAAGGCTTGTAAACTCTGCCTCATAGCCGTCGGTAACATTTTTCTTTTCAAGGTAGATGCCGATTTCGTCAAGGGCAAGGTGGTCCTTAACCCATTCAAGACATTTACCTGCAGTTTCAAGCTCTGCAAAGTAATTGTATCTGCCCTCCTCTGCACCAACAACGGCGGCAATCATAGCGGAAGCGTCAACAATACTTTTATCAACAACAGTTGAAACCCAACCTGATGTGCCACTGTAAATGTGGGTATCACCGAGAGCAACTGAACCTGCACCAACACCGATAAGTGAAGCGTCACCGCCACCGCCGAATACGGCAGTACCGGGTGCAAGCCCCAATTCCTCTGCAGCCTTGGGAAGAAGTTCGCCGACTTTTTCGGCAGATTTTTTGATTTCAGGAAGATGGTCGGGGTTAACACCCAACATCTTACACATTTTTTTGCTGAACTCATGTTTTTTAATATCGTAAAGCAAGGTAGCAAAAGCGGAGTCATGAGTCATACAGAACTCGCCCGTCATTCTTGCAATAAAATATTCTTTAACGTCAAGCCATTTATGTACACGCTTAAAGTTTTCGGGTTCATTTTTCTCAACCCATTTGTATTTCCATACAGGGTCTTTAACAGAAGCGGCAACGGCACCTGTTATACTGAGAGAAACAAGAAGTTTCGGAATAAATGCACCCGCAATCTGAGGTCCGTATGCAATACCCTCTTTAAGCTCCTTACGTGCTCTCTGGTCCATATAACTCATAGCACGACGTACGGGCTTGGCATCCTTATCGACAAGAACAATACCCTGCATCTGTGAACAGAATGAAATACCGCAAATATCATTTACATCCACATCACATTTATCGAGAACCTTTCTTGTGGTGGAGCACATTGCATCCCACCATTCCTGAGGCTCCTGCTCGGCACCGCCATCAGGGAAAACGTAAAGATTATATCCCTCAGATGCGGCGGATACTAATTTAATAGTATCGCCAAGCTCAAAAATACAGGTTTTAACACCCGTTGTACCAATATCATAACTGATAGCATATTTACCCATATCCATATTCCTCCATATTACGGAACTATACATCTTATATTATGCACCATTTTATGTGAATAATCAACAGTAATTACATAGAAATATTGCACAAATTTTATTCACTTCGTCTGTATTTTTCAAACAGAAAATTTTTTTGAAAAAAATTTAAAAAAATGCTTGACTTTTTCAAAAACGATGATATAATAGTCAATGTTCTTCGGAGGACGAACAG
>JAZRFO010000023.1:0-4101 GCA_045643685.1 Acutalibacteraceae bacterium | reverse complement strand
TCTGCACTAAGGTCTTCAAGGACAATTCGTGCATTATTGAGGTTATGTGAATTCCACTCATCAATAATATGTCTGTCGTTATCCACATAAGCTCTTGAAATATTAAGAAGGAAGCCCTTATGGGAAACAGGTTCTTTATTGTGCACACTTACGCCATTAGCCTTATATGACAGCATTTCGCCTGTTTCCTCAGATAACTCAATTGCACCCTCAGCATATTTAACAGTAATAACCTCAGAATCGGATGTAATTGATACTTTACCCATTTCGAGTGTAGGTTGAATAAACGGAGCCTCGGAGAGAGTGAGCTGCTCTGTTGCAACTTCGAAATCACCTTTAAGGTACATAATGTTAAGGTATGTATTCTTATCATAATTAACCTTGGGTAAATCAAGTTTATAGGTAGCTTCTTTTTCGGGAGCAAGATTTACGGGGAACGAACCGCAACTTACGGTTTCGCCATTTTCCTGATATTCCCAATAAACTTCGATACCATCACTTGAAAGGAATCTGTTTGTATTGAGAAGTGTGAGCTTGTTTCCTGAAAGCTTAGTTGCTCTTATAGGACGATAAGCAACCTTCATATTGTAAGCACCTGTGTGAGGTGTACGGTCAGGATAGAAAAGTCCGTCAACACAGAAGCAACCGTCGTGAAGTTTTTCGCCGTGGTCACCACCGTAGGTGTACTGATATTTATATTTATCTGTTCCATCGTGAAGCACGGAGTGGTCGGCCCATTCCCAGATACATCCGCCCATAAAGATATCGTCAGAGAAGAAAATCTGCATATATTCTTCAAGGGCACCGGGACCTACACCCATTGCGTGACAGTATTCGCAAAGGTAGAAAGGTACTTCCTTATACTGTTTACCGCGTTTACCCTCACGGATTTTAATCATATCATCCTGGTGGGTGTACATTTCGGAGAACACGTCATAATGGTAACGTCTTGTTCTGCAAACGCCTTCATAGTGAACAGGAATACCTGTTAATTCCTTAAGCATTTCGTAGCATTTGTCGTGGCATTTATAGCCCCAGGACTCGTTACCAAGGCTCCACATAATAATTGAAGGATGTGTGCGGTCGCGGAAATACATTCTTCTGACTCTGTCCATATAACGGGGAGCCCATTTTAATTTATGGCTGATTTCGCCGCCTTCGCATCCTAAATCCCAGATACCATGAGTTTCAATGTCCGCTTCATCCACACAGTAAAGACCATAATGGTCGCAAAGGTCAAGGAAGAAGGGGTCGGGAGGATAATGGGATGTACGCACACAGTTAACGTTAAACTCTTTCATAAGTTCAACGTCTTTTATAAGGTCTGCAAAACTCATAGCATAACCTTTTGTTTCGTGTGTATCGTGGTGGTTTACACCTTTAAGCTTAATCTTTTTGCCATTGAAGTAGAAAACAGCATCTTTGATTTCAATATTTTTGAAGCCCACGTACTGACGGATAGTCATAACCTCGCCGTCACCGTTATAAAGGGTTATGTAAAGTTCATAAAGTCGGGGAATTTCCGCGCTCCACTCCTCAACATCAAGACCCTTGAAGGTAATAGCATTTTTCTCGGAACCTTCAACAAGAGCGTCTGCTAAAAGATTTGCACCGTCATAAAGCTCCGCTTTAATCTTTGTATCTGCAAGAACGCCCTTAAGCTCGGTTTCGATATTAAGGTTATACTTCTTGCCTTTTTTCTGGGCAATTGCCTGAAAATCGTTAATATAGGCTTTATCGTAAGTGTAAAGGAGAACGTCACGGAATATACCGTTTTCTCTGAACATATCCTGTGCTTCAAGATATGAGCCTGTACACCATTTGAAAACCACAACGATTACTTCGTTGTCACCCTCGTTTAAGAATTTTGTAATATCAAATTCATAGGAGTTGTGAGCCGCTTCGCCGTAACCGACAAATTTGCCGTTCACATATAAATCCATACAAGGAACAACGCCAAGGAATGTGAGGATATAGTTTTTATTAAGGTCAGTAATATTTATAACCTTACGATATACACCGCAGGAAAATTCTTCGGGAAGTTCAGGGGGTTTTACACCCTCGCCCTGAGGAAGACCGAATGCTCTGGGGTCAAAACTGTAAGGACAGTTAATGTAAGCAGGTTCTTCATAACCTGTTCTCTGCCATGTACAGGGAACGTTTATGGTATCAAACTTCACTTTACTTGTATCAAGAGTTTCGGGAAGTTTGGATTTTTTCTTATAATATTTAAATTCCCATTCGCCTGAAAGAACGGTAACAATATCACTGTTATAACGCTCAGTTTTATAGTCTGCTTTTACTGCAGTTTCCTTTTCGGAATGGGGAATTGCGTATGCTCTGGGAGCAAGTCTTCCGATTTCCATAGTTTTGAAATTGGAATGGTTTACTTTGTTAAGAGTGTATTTCATATAAATCCCTCCGGGAATATAGTATTACTTACATATTATCATACACTAAAATACATTTCAATTTTAAAGTCAAAAAATATGTACCAAAAATATCGCAATTATTTTGATATTGTGGTACAATTAACTTGTTATTTTCAACTTACGCGGAGTTTTACTATGAATTACGAAGAAACACAAATAACAGGTGTAGTTGAGGAAGTTACATTTCAAAATGACGCCAACGGCTTTACGGTCCTTGATATTTCCGTAGATAACGATTATCTTACCGCCGTAGGTGTTATGCCCGGTGTCAGCGCCGGTGAAAGTGTAACCCTTACGGGCACATATACAACACATCCTTCCTTCGGCAGGCAGTTTAAAGTGACTGCCTTTTCTCGTTGTATGCCCGAAACCACCGAACAGATTTATAAATACTTAGCGTCGGGTGTTATAAAGGGCATAGGTCCCAAAAAAGCAATGTCAATTATTGAACACTTCGGTACTGACACTCTGTATATTCTTGAAAACGAACCTGAAAGGCTCTCCGCAATAAAAGGAATTTCGGAGGAACAAGCCAAAAACATTGGCGATGAATTCAAACGTCAATACGCCATGCGTTCCGTTATGATGGGACTTGAAAAATACGGCTTCTCACCCTCGGAATGTATACGAATATTTAAAAAATTAGGAATTCTGGCAGTAAAGCAAGTAGAAGAAAATCCATATTGTCTTTGTTCCATGGGACTTGGCATAAGCTTCGAACGTGCCGAGAGTATTGAAGGAAAATTGGATAAAAAGCCCCTTCCTGATTTCAGAACACGCGAGGGTATACTCCACGTAATGCGTTACAATTCCACAAACCGCGGTCACACCTGTATCCCACGTGAAAAATTATTGAAACCCTCATCGGATTTACTGGAAGTTTCACAGGATGAAATTGACATAACCATTGATAAATTAATTTCCACCGCACAATTAAAATCCCACGATATTGACGGCAAAGAATTCCTGTTTCTGCCATCGGCATATCTTGCGGAAAGAAAAATTGCCGAAAGAATGGCAATTATCGCTAATTTTCCTCCTCCCGGTGCACCACAACTTGCGGACTGGATTGACGATATAGAGTTTAAAAACGGTATTACATACGAAACTCAACAACGTACCGCCATAGCAACCGCCGCCAAAAAAGGTCTTCTGGTTTTAACGGGTGGTCCCGGTACAGGTAAAACCACTACAATCAAGGGTATTATAAATATTTTTGAACGTCAGAATCTTGAGGTCGCTCTTGCCGCCCCTACGGGCAGAGCGGCAAAACGAATGAGCGAAGTTACGGGAATGGACGCAAAAACAATCCACAGACTTTTAGAGGTTGAATGGGATGAGGATGACCGACCTGTTTTCAGACGAAACATTAATAATCCCCTGGAGTGTAATGCACTTATTCTTGACGAGCTTTCAATGATTGACATACATCTTTTTGCAAGTCTTTTGGAAGCACTCCCCCTCGGTTGCCGACTCATTCTCGTAGGCGACAGTGACCAGTTGCCCCCTGTTGGTGCGGGTAATGTTTTACAGGATTTGATTTTGCCAGACGTTTTACCCGTTGTTTGTCTTTCTCAGATTTTCCGTCAGGCGATGGAGAGCAAAATAATAACCCACGCCCACAGAATAGTTAGCGGCGAAACGCCCGATTTAACCAACGACGGCAAGG
>JAZRFO010000022.1:0-15491 GCA_045643685.1 Acutalibacteraceae bacterium | reverse complement strand
TATATTCTTGACGAGCCCATGGGCGGTGTTGACCCTGCCACAAGAAGTCAGATTCTTGACTTTATTATGAAAAACTATGCGGGTTCATCCACACTTCTCATTTCAACACACCTTATAAACGACCTTGAAGACGTGTTTACTCACGCGGTATTTTTAGGTAACGGTAAGGTGCTTCTTAACGACAGTGTTGATAATATTTTACAAGACGGCAATTCTATTGAAGATGTGTTTAAGGAGGTTTTCAATAATGTTTGGTAAGCTTCTTAAAAACGACCTTAAAGCACAATGGCATTCAATTTCAACAATTTTCCTGTGCATTTTCATTGTAGCGGGATTTGCAGAATTACTCGTTCTTTACAGTATCAAAGACGTTTTCGGTATCTGGAACGGCAAAGAATTGGTTTTTGTAACCATCGGCGGTATTATTGTCTGCCTTGCAATGTTTTTTGCTTGTATTGTAATCCTCATAACAGTAGGACTTATGTTCTCCAAAACCACTTTTGGCAGAGCAGGTTATCTGACCCTTACACTTCCCGTTAAAACAAGCTCCCTTATATGGTCAAAAACTATTTCTGGTCTTGTTTGGACATATATAACTTATATGTTGTTCTTCGGTTCGTTTTTCCTGTGGATTTATCAGGTGGGCGAATGTATGGGCGGAGACCTTCAGGACCTTGCAGACCAATTATTTATGTTATTGCTCGGTCAATCCACGCAAACTATAATTTCACTTGCAATTTATTACCTCGTATGGGTTGCAGTTGCAATGTTCTTAGTGGTTCAGTGTATGTATTTCGGCATAACCTGTGCTCATATTTCCCCTCTTTCAAAGCTCGGACCTATTACAACAGTCATTGCATTTTTCGGAACATTCGGTGTAATTGTCGGATTAACAATTATTGTAGGCAAAATCTTACCTTTCGGTATGATAGTACATGATGATATCATTACAATTTCATCAAATGTTGTTAAAGCACAGCAAGAATTATACAGACACGGCAACAAGTTTATTTTCTCAGGTCCTATGTTTATGCTCCTTAGTGCAGGACTTTTGAGCTTACCCATAACCTACCTTACAAAACATAAAGCAAATATAAAATAACCCCTGAAAGGATGTATAAATATGGATAATATGAACGGACTTAAGCGTTCTGTTTTCTGTGGTGACCTTCGTGCGGCAAACATCGGCGAAGAAGTTACTGTTTGCGGATGGGTTGCAAAACAGCGTGACCTTGGTGCTCTTATTTTCGTTGATTTACGTGATAAAACAGGCATTGTTCAGCTTGCTTTTGACGAAAATACAGATAAAGAAATTTTTGAAAAAGCTTTTGGCGTAAGAAGCGAATATGTACTTATGGCAAAGGGTATTGTCCGTGAGCGTTCATCAAAAAACAGTGAAATTCCCACAGGTGATATCGAAATTGACGTTAAAGATTTAAGAGTTCTTGCAAAAAGCGAAACTCCCCCCTTCGACATCGTTGAAAACTGCCAGACAGCAGAACTTACAAGACTTAAATATCGTTATCTTGACCTTAGAAGACCCGATTTACAGAAGAACATTCTTTTCCGTCACAAAGTTACAAAAATCACACGTGACTATTTTGACGAAAACGGCTTTGTTGAAATTGAAACACCTATGCTTATCAAATCAACTCCCGAGGGTGCTCGTGACTTCCTTGTACCCAGCCGTATTCATCAGGGCACATTCTATGCTCTTCCCCAGTCACCTCAGCTTTACAAACAGCTTTCAATGGTTGCAGGCTTTGACAGATATATGCAGATTGCTCGTTGCTTCCGTGACGAGGACTTAAGAGCAGACCGTCAGCCCGAATTCACACAGATTGACCTTGAAATGTCTTTCGTTACAATGGAAGATGTTCTTGCTATCGGTGAGGGCTATATTGCAAGAGTTTTCAAAGAAGCTTTAGGTGTTGAAATTCCCCTTCCTCTTCCCCGTCTTACTTATAAAGAGGCAATGGAGCGTTATGGTTCTGACAAGCCCGACACCCGTTTTGGTATGGAAATTTTTGACCTTACCGATATCGTTAAAGATTGCGGTTTCTCAGTATTCTCAGGTGCCGTTGCAGGTGGCGGATCAGTACGCGGTATTACTGCTAAAAATGCAGTTACAACATACACAAGAAAAGAAGTTGACAAGCTTACAGAGTTTGCAAAGGGTATCGGTGCAAAGGGTCTTGCCTGGATTAGACTTACTGACGACGGCATTGCTTCAAGTTTTGCTAAGTTTATGACTGAAGATGAAATGAAAGCAATCCTCGACAGAGCAGGTGCCGAAAAGGGCGACGTTGTTTTCATTATTGCAGATACCAAAAACAGTGGTGTTCTTTCCGTTCTCGGTGCACTCCGTAACGAAGCTGCAAAGAAACTTGATATTATCGGTGATGGTTTCAACCTTCTTTGGATTGTTGAATTCCCCTTCTTCGATTGGGACGAAGATGCAGGTCAGTTCGTTGCTATGCACCATCCCTTCACATCACCCCTTCCCGAGTGCCTTCCCTACCTTGAAACAGATAAGGCGTCAGTCCGCGCAGAGGCTTATGACCTTGTTCTTAATGGTATCGAGCTTTCTTCAGGTTCTATCCGTATTACTAATCCCGAGCTTCAGGACAGAATGTTCAAACTCCTCGGTCTTTCCGACGAAGAAGCTCAACAGAAATTCGGTTATCTTCTTGACGCATTCAAATTTGGTCCCCCTCCCCACGGTGGTATGGGTATCGGTCTTGACAGACTTATTATGCAGCTCGTTAAGGCAGATTCACTTCGTGACGTTATCGCTTTCCCCAAGGTACAGAATGCAAGTGAACCTATGACAGAATGCCCCTCAAAGGTTGACGATATTCAGCTCGAGGAACTCGGAATTGATTTAAAAGAGCAAAAATAACTGTTTTATCCTTAATATAGTGTTAAAATATTAAAAAACACTTGAAAATAAGGTTAAATTAGTATAAAATTATTATGTATTAAAATGAAATTCATTTTCGGAGGATTATATTTATGGTAACAGCAGGCGATTTTAAAAACGGCGTTACATTTGAAATGGACGGCAAAGTTTATTCTATTATCGAATTCCAGCACGTAAAACCCGGTAAAGGTGCTGCTTTCGTACGTACAAAAATCCGTGACGTAATCAACGGTAGCGTTACAGAAAAAACTTTCAGCCCCACAGACAAATATCCCACAGCTTTCATCGAGAGAAAAGATATGGAATATTCTTATGAAGACGGCGGTCTTTACTACTTCATGGACCAGGAAACTTACGATATGATTCCTGTTGACGCTGCAAACCTCGGCGACAACTTCAAATTCGTAAAAGAAAATATGGTTTGTAAGATTCTTTCTTACAAAGGCAACGTTTTCGGCGTTGAACCCCCCACATTCGTAACTCTCCAGGTTACAAAAACTGACCCCGGTTTCGCAGGTAACACAGCTACTAACGCTACAAAACCCGCAACTGTTGAAACAGGCGCAGAAATCAAAGTTCCCCTTTTCATTGACGAGGGCGAAATGATTAACATCGACACAAGAACAGGCGAATATCTCTCCAGAGCATAATTGCCCATCTTAAAAATTTCCTATACAGGAGGAGTTTATTATGACACTCACAGAAAAAGTTGCATACCTTAAAGGCCTTGCAGCAGGTCTTGACCTTGACAAAGATACAAAAGAAGCAAAAATCTTCGATGCAATGTTCGACATTCTTGAAGATATGGCTCTCACAATAAGCGACATTGACGAAGACCTCAGCGCTTGTGAAGATCTTGTTGACGCTATCGACGAAGACCTTGACGAACTTGAAGAGTACATCTTCGACGATGAAGATTTCTACGATGATGACGATTGCTGTTGCTGTGATGATGAGGAACTTTACGAAGTAGAGTGCCCCCTCTGCGGCGAAGAAATCCTTCTTGACGACGAAATGCTCGACGAAGAAATCATTGAATGCCCCGGTTGCGGCGAAAGACTTGAACTCGACATCGATTTTGATGATTGCGAATGTGACTGTGATTGCGGTTGCGATTGCTGCGACGAGGACTAATTATTATGTTAAAACCCGTCTGACCAAAAGGTCAGGCGGTTTTTTTGAAGTCTAAATTTTGTATTTAAAAAACCATCGTACTCTTCCGAGTACGATGGTTTTTCATTTTTTGGTTTTTCTGAAATCTCAAGGCAGACGGTTGTAGTTACAAATGTTACTATAAATAATAATACTATTATAACCGCCGTTATTATTTTAGCTATGGTTTCTTTTCTTCTTACTGTTAAACTGTCGCCTATTACGTATTTATTTGAACCGAGATTTCCGGGGTAATCCCTTGCAAAGCCGTAGTAACTTTTTCTTTTTTTAATATAATTACTTTCCTTTTTGCTCATTACTCAAGCACCTCTGTTTCAGGTGGTGTGATAACGGGCTCAGTTTCGGGCGGAAGCGTTGGTTCTTCCGTGTTATCCTCTGTAGGAGCTTCGGTTGGTTCTTCTGTTACGTCAATATTTCCAGTTATATCCTCTGAAACTTCTTCAGTGGGCTCATTATTCTGTGTAACATCCGCTTCAGTAGTCTGAGGTTCAGTTGTAATAACAGGGCTTGTGGTGGTTACCACATCATTTGAATTACCGTTATCCGAATTATTTGTTCCCGTGTAGTTTGCACCGCGGTAAACATCAATAATAGAAACTCTGTCATCAGTAATAGTAATATTTGACTGACCGTAAAGCTCCATCTGGAGTTTGTGAGCTGCTAATTCATAGTCAACAACCCAAATCCACATATTTGCGCTACCACTTGTACGGCAATCCTCGGGGGGCATCTGCAACTGTTTTCTTTCAAAGTTTGCCCAACCGCCCGTAAGAGCTTTAATGCCCATTGAAACTATCTCGGTTTTCTTATAGCCTGTGTCAACATAGGGTAAAAGTAAGTCTATGTACTTATTCAAATCACTGATTGAAGCACTTTTAACACGACTTAAGATAGAGTCGATAACCTGACGCTGACGCCTTGTACGGCTCACGTCACCATCTGCGTCGCAGTTTCTTATACGTACAAAGCAAAGTGCCTGTTCACCATTAAGTGTAACATCCTCACCAACGGGAAGTTCAACCTTGAACTTTTTGTAGTTATAGTCTGCCTCATACTGTTGCACGTCAACTGTAACGCCACCCATTGCATCAATAATTGATTTAAATGACTCAAAATTGACCATAACATAGTTATCAATCTCAATTTTGTAGTTATTTTCAATGGTTTTTATAAGAGTTTCGGGACCGCCCATGGAATATGCAGCATTTAATTTAGTACAGTATGAATTTTTTTCACCCTCAACGTACAAATAACTGTCTCGGAAGAAAGAAACAAGTTTAAGCTCCTTAGTCTTCTTGTTTACGGATATTAACATCATAACGTCCGTATTACCTGTATTTGTACCTTTTCGGCTGTCCGCACCTATAAGAAGTACGTTTATAACGTTCTTACTGGACATTTTTCGATCGTTACCAATAGTAGCCCAGTCAATAAGTGACTGTTTGAAGCCTGCGGAACCGATATCAATTTCAATATCTTCAAATTCCTCGTCCTCGTAAATGATATCTTCATTATCATTGCCTAAAGCATCGCCTAAAAGTGATAATTTTTGAGCAACAAAAATACCACCTGCACCAAATAAAGCAATTATAATTGCAAGAATAATCGCAATGATACTGAAAATAACCTTTTTTACGGTAGGAAGCTTTTTAAACCATTTACCAAAGCGTTTGAAAGGATTTTTCTCCTTTGGTTCACGTGATTTTACCATCGGAGGTGCAGAAACACGCCTTTTTATAGGTTTCTGGTCATCAAAAACACTTAAATCCACACGTGTCTTTGAATTTCCGGATTCAATTGATGAAATTTCCGCTTCATTATTGTAAAAATCAACATCAATTTTTTCTGTCGGACAATTTTTTTCCTTTTCCCTCTGAGCATATTCACCCAATAACTCAAGATAATCCTGATTAATGTCACGATTATTTCTGTCAGACATAAATTATTCCTCCGTTGTGTCTGCTACATCTTCAGGTGTGCCCACATCTTCGTTGTCGCCTGATGTATCCCCTGCTCCTTCAGTAGCAGTTCCATCATCTTCAACAGTTCCGTTTACTTCTGCTTCGTCGTGCTCGGTTGTTGAAAGGGTAACTACCCTGTCACCTTCACCAAGCTTCATTACGCGAACACCCTTTGAGGGTCTTGCGCATACTCTTACTGCACTTGCAGGTATTCTTATAATAATACCGCCCTGTGAAATAAGGATAATATCATCTTCTTCGGCAATATCGCTTATTGCGGCAATATCACCGTATTTTTCAACGTGGTAGTTCTTAAGACCCTTACCACCTCTTGACTGGGTACGATAGTTATCGTTTTCACTGATTCTGCCGTAACCTGTTTCACTTACGGTAAGAAGCTTACCATTTTCTTTCATAACGCTCATACCCACAACCTCGTCGCCGTCGTTGAGAGTAATAGCCTTAACACCACTTGCAGTTCTGCCCAAGGGTCTTGCATCGTTTTCATTGAAACGGATACACATACCCTTTTTGGTAGCAACAAGTAAATCGTCGTTACCAGATGTGAGCTTAACCCATGCAAGTTCATCATCATCTCTGAGAGTAACGGCAATAATACCGTTTCTTCTTGTATTTCTGTAAATATCAAGTGATGAACGCTTAATAAGACGCTTACGGGTAACCATACAAAGGTATAAGCCCTCGTCTTCCTTAGGAACCTGAAGCATAGCGGAAACCTTTTCGCCATTTTCAAGGGGAAGAATATTAACAATATTTGTACCCTTGCTGGTTTTGCTTCCTTCGGGAATTTCGTAACCCTTAAGCCTGTATGTTCTGCCTCGTGTTGTAAAGAACATAATAACGTCGTGGGATGATGCGATAAACATAGTTTCTGCAACATCGTCCTCACGGCGGGTCATACCCTTAACACCACGTCCGCCACGGTTTTGGATAGAGAAAATATCAACTGGCTGACGTTTGATGTAACCCATGCTTGTATAGGTATAAACGCATTTTTCCTCGGGAATAAGGTCTTCAATATCAACCTCACCGCTTACGTTTTCAATAGCGGTTCTTCTATCGTCGGAATATTTGTCGCTGATAGCCTTAAGCTCTGTCTTAACAATATCAAGAACACGGCTGTGTGAAGCGAGAATTTCTTCATAATCTTTAATTTTTTCTCTTAATTCATTAAGTTCATTTGTAATTTTGAGAATTTCAAGACCTGCCAACTGACCTAAACGGAAAGCAACAATTGCAGCTGCCTGAGGTTCATCAAAATCAAATTTTTCCATAATTGCAGCTTTAGCTTCTGCCTGGCCGCCTTTACAAGCACGGATTGTAGCGATAATATCGTCAACTATATCAATAGCCTTAGCAAGACCATCTAAAATGTGCGCTCTGTCCTGAGCTTTTTTAAGGTCAAACTGTGTTCTTCTTACGATAATTTCGCACTGATGGTTGATATATTTCTGTAAAATTTCCTTAAGAGTAAGGATTTTGGGCTGACCATTATCAAGTGCAAGTAAAATTACACCGCAGGTTGACTGAAGCTGGGTATATGAGAAGAGCTTATTGAGGACAACCTGAGGGTTAGCATCACGCTTAAGCTCAATTTCAATGTGCATACCTGTTTTATCGGATGAATAGTCGTTGATATCGTCAATACCTTCAACTCGTTTTTCCTTGGCAAGGTCAGCAATTGACTCAATAAGTCTTGCTTTATTCACCATATAGGGAATTTCTGTAACGATAATTTTAAATTTACCGTTCTTTGTTTCAACAATATCTGTCTTTGCACGTACAATTACCTTTGCACGACCTGTAGCATAAGCGGCTCTGATACCTGCTCTGCCCATAATTATACCACCTGTGGGGAAGTCGGGACCCTGAATATGCTCCATAAGGTCCTCAAGCTCTGCCTCAGGGTTATCAATAAGGCATTCAATAGCACCGCAAACCTCACCAAGGTTGTGAGGGGGAATGTTAGTAGCCATACCAACTGCAATACCCTGTGAACCATTTACAAGAAGGTTGGGGAATCTTGAGGGTAAAACAGTGGGCTCTTTGAGACGGTCATCGTAGTTTGGAACAAAATCAACGGTATTTTTTTCAATATCCGTGAGCATTTCAAGGCTCATTTTGCTCATACGTGACTCAGTATAACGATATGCAGCAGGGGGGTCGCCGTCAATTGAACCGAAGTTACCGTGACCATCAACAAGCATATATCTCATTGAGAAATCCTGCGCAAGACGAACCATTGCATCATAAACAGATGCGTCACCATGTGGATGGTACCTACCGAGAACTGAACCGACTGTATCGGCGCACTTACGGTGGGGCTTATCAGGATAAAGACTGTTCTCGTACATAGTATAAAGAATACGTCTGTGAACAGGCTTAAGACCATCACGTACGTCGGGGAGAGCACGTGCGGTAATAACGGACATTGAATAATCAAGGAATGCAGTTCTTACTTCCTTGTTGATTTCAACGTTTATGATTTTCTGATTTGCATAAGGGTCAGGAAGATTATTAACGCCCTGAGTTACGCCTTCATTTTTTTCATTGAATTCGTCCATTTTCTAATCCTCCCTTTCTTAAATATCAAGATTTTTAACGTATTTAGCGTTTTTCTCAATGAATTCACGACGAGGCTCAACCTTGTCACCCATAAGGATTGAGAAGGTTTCGACCGCTGCCTCAGCATCCTCAATAGTAACCCTGAGCATAAGTCTTGTTTCAGGGTTCATGGTTGTTTCCCAAAGCTGTTCGGGGTCCATTTCACCAAGACCTTTATAACGCTGAATTGAAATACCTGTGCCAAGCTCTTCCAATATTTCGTCTCTTTCTTCGTCAGAATAAGCATAGTGATGAGTTTTACCCTTACTTAATCTGTAAAGAGGGGGCTGTGCAAGATACACGTGACCCTGCTTTATAAGCTCGGGCATATAGCGGAAGAAGAAGGTGAGAAGAAGTGTTCTGATATGAGCACCGTCAACGTCGGCATCGGCCATGATAATGATTTTGTCATATCTGAGCTTATTGATATCAAAGTCCTCACCTATACCTGTACCAAGAGCAAGCACAACAGGTGTAAGCTTATCGTTACCGATAACCTTATCAACTCGGGCCTTTTCAACGTTAAGCATTTTACCCCAGAGGGGAAGGATAGCCTGAATCATTCTGTCACGGCCTGCCTTTGCAGAACCACCCGCAGAATCACCCTCGACGATATAAATTTCTGTTTTTGTAGCATCCTTATCAATACAGTCTGCAAGCTTACCGGGAAGTGAGTTGCTCTTAAGTACTGATTTTCTTGCGCTGTCTCTTGCTTTTCTTGCAGCTTCACGAGCTCTTGATGCATCAAGGGCTTTACTGAAAATAGCCTTTGCTTCAGCGGGATTTTCTTCAAAATAAGTTGAAAGCTTTTCGTAAACGCATTTTGAAACAAGGGGGGTAATATCCGTATTACCTAATTTACCCTTTGTCTGTCCTTCAAACTGTGCTTCAGTAAGCTTAACGCTGATAACTGCAGTAAGACCCTCACGAACGTCATCACCTGAAAGATTCTTATCGTTATCCTTTAAGAGCTTATATTTTCTGCCGTATTCATTGAAAACTCTTGTCAATGCAGTTTTGAAGCCGTTTTCATGAGTACCGCCGTCAATTGTACGAACGTTATTGGCAAAGCTCAATAATAACTCATTGTAGCTGTCGTTGTACATAAGAGCGATATTAGCTTCACGATCACCGCTGACTGCAGAAAAATGAATGGGATTTTCATGAAGGGGAGTAAGACCACGTTTTTTTGTTTCAAAATCAACGAAGGAGCTGATACCGCCTTCATAGCAATGAACCTGCTCTATTATTTCATCGGGATTACGTTTATCAGTAAGTGAAATTGAAAGACCTGCATTAAGGAATGCCTGTTCTCTTAATCTTCTTTCAAGAATTTCATACTCATAAATGGTTGTTTCAGTAAATATTTCGGGGTCAGCCTTAAATCTGATGAGAGTTCCTGTCTGGTCAGTATCG
Organism: Acutalibacteraceae bacterium; assembly: GCA_045643685.1. GTDB lineage: Bacteria > Bacillota > Clostridia > Oscillospirales > Acutalibacteraceae > DTU089. The sequence continues at coordinate 5,393 of JAZRFO010000022.1, read as the reverse complement.
CCAATTACCTTAAGGTCACAGGTGGGATTACCCCTTTCAAAACGCTGATAATGCACATGACCGTCTTGTGAAACCTCAACCTCAAACCACTCGGAAAGAGCGTTAACAACGGATGAACCAACACCGTGCAAACCACCGGAAACCTTGTAACCACTACCACCGAATTTACCACCGGCGTGAAGCACTGTAAGTACAACAGTAACCGCGGGAAGACCCTGCTGCTCGTTAATACCAACAGGAATACCACGACCATTATCGCGAACGGTAATAATATCACCGGGAAGAATTTCAACCTCAATATGAGTACAGAAACCTGCCAATGCCTCGTCAATTGAGTTATCCACAATTTCATACACAAGGTGATGAAGTCCCTTGGGGCCTGTCGAACCTATGTACATACCGGGTCTTTTTCTTACGGCCTCAAGACCTTCAAGAACCTGAATAGCACTGGCATCATACTTTTCAGTAACCACAGTATCAATGGCATTTTCACTGTCATCAATAACTATTGAATTTTCCAAAGCTTCCTCGCGAAGCTCTGCTTCGGTTTTAATAATTTCGTCCAAAATACTGACCTCCGTAAAAATTCAAATTATATAAAAATGATTTATTTAACTAAAATTTAAAATCTGATTTTTTTGCAGATTCTATTCGTTTTAATATAGTACCAACGGAAACAGGGGATATATAAATTACCGTTCCCTTTGGTTCTTCACATACTATAAATGATTTTGGTAATTCAAAGGGTGCTACGTTGCGCACTTTTTTCTGTTTTTCAGCGTTATTGAGATAATCAAGGGTCTTTTTCATAACTGTTGTATTTTCCATATCAAAAATACCGATTATTTCTTTATCCACAATAACTGTATCGTGACCAATATGAATAAACATTAAGTCAATTTTCCCCCTTTTATAAGGAAGGATTTGCCACCACAAAGTCTTAACACCTGTGATGGGTCACAGCAGGTTAAAAATACCTGTCTGTCGTTTATATGGTTAAGAACGTAGTCCTGACGTTTTTCATCAAGCTCACTCATAACGTCATCAAGTAGTGCTACGGGAGTTTCACCCGTAATTTTTTTAATAATTTCCGATTCACCCAGCTTTAAAGCAAGTGCACAGGAGCGTTGCTGACCCTGTGAGCCGAATGAACGTGCACTCACACCATTTATTTTAATATCAAGGTCATCTCTGTGAGGTCCCACAGTGGTGCTTCTTGTTAAAATATCTTCTTTTCGGGCATCTTTTATTTTTTCCAGTTCGTTTAAATACAAATCGTGAACGGAAATATTAATATCCGTTATATCTTTTCTTGAATATGAAACGGAAAATTCCTCTTTATACTCTGATATTCCCGAATAAATTTCTTTACTGTACTGTGAAAGTATATCTATGTACTTTAGTCTTTCGGAAATAACCGCCGCCGAATACCTCGCCAGACTGTCATCCCAGGAATCAAGCATATCATAAAGCTGGGAATTTAAATGGATATCTTTTAAAAGAGCATTTCTTTGCATTAAAGAGCGTTTATATCCCGCTAAATGCTCTGCATAAGAAGGTTTTAATTGACAAAGGGCGGTATCTAAAAATTTACGTCTTTCGGAAGGTCCGTCTTTAATGAGTGACAGGTGAGTAGGTGAAAAAATTACACCGTAAAATGAACCTATCAACTCTGCAGAGGACCTTAAAGGGATACCATTCAAAGAAACGTTCTTTTTTTTATTACCGAAAACAATTTCAGATTTTTTTTCCCTTACATTATCGGAAAATGAAAGATTTATTTTTGCAATTTCTTCACCGAATTTAATAAAATCAGGGTCTTTTGCACCTCTGAAGCTTTTACAACCTGTAAAAAGCCATATTGCTTCAAGAATATTTGTCTTTCCTTGAGCGTTTTCACCGTAAATTACGTTTACGCCATCCGTTGCCTCTAATTTAATGGAGGAAATATTCCTGAAATTATTTAATTCTACCGAATTTATTTTCATATGTTCCTCCGAAAAAGGCAATCAGACTATGTCGTATATAATCCTTTCATATTCCGCATTGTCACCGCGACGCAATTTTTTACCTCTCATGGTACAGACTTCGCCGTTTACCTTAACTTCGCCGTCCTGTATCACAATTTTTGCATGACCGCCGGTATTAACAACGCTAACGTTTTTCAAAAGGTCATCAAGTCTTATATAATCACCTTTTAAAATAAATTCCTGATGTTCTTTCTGAACAGGTTTAACTCTTATTCTCATATTTTTAGACATTCTTTCAAAAAATTGTTTAAAACTTTTATCAGCTTATATTTTCATTTTTCAATCTCATAGGAATGATAAGGAAAATGAAGCTTTCACCCTCAATGGGCTTAATAATAATGGGTGAAACAGGGCTTGAAAGTTCAATATTTACTTCATCCGCATCAACAGTTCTTAAGCAGTCTGTGAGATATGTGTTATTAAAGCCGATTTCAACTCTTTTACCTTCAATTGCTGCAGGAATTTTATCATTTGCTGCACCAAGAGCAGTAGCGCTTGAAATTTTAATCATATTTTCATCAAAAACACAACGGATAGGGCTTTTGATTTTACTTGTAATAAGAAGTGATGTTCTTTCAACGCTGTCAAGAATAAGCTTAACATTTACTCTTGCCTTTGTTGTGCTCTGAGCAGGAATAGCATTTTTATAGTTGAAGAATTCACCTTCAAGAAGTCTTGAAATTATTCTGTAATTGCCAATTTCAAAAAGGATGAATTTTTTGCCGATGGAGAAAGTAACATTTTCATCGTCATTATCTGCAAGTTTAATAACTTCGGAAAGAGTTTTTGCAGGAACAACGAAGGTCATATCATCACCTGCATATTCTATTGTTTCATTTCTTATTGCAAGTCTGAAACCGTCGCAGGAAATAAGTCTTAAGTTATTATTTTCAACTTCAAATTTAATACCCTTGTGAACAGGTTTGATATCCTGTATAGCAACACCGAAAATAGTCTGTTTTACCATATCGCGTAAAACATTCTGTTTGATTGCGAAGGGGATACCGCCCGATACGGTGGGAAGTTCAGGATAGTCGTTTGCAGGAATACCAACAAGTGAAAATTCTGCTTCACCTGATGTGATTTTGCAAAGATTATGTGAGTCAACGTTAATGGTAACTGCAGCTCCGGGTAATCTTCTTAAAATGTCGCAAAGAAGACGAGCGTTAAGAACGATACTGCCTTCTGTTTCTGTTGAGCAGTCAATTGAGGTTGTAATACCTACTTCAAGGTCGTAACCCGTAAGATTAAGTCTTGAATTTTTAGCCTGAATATAAATACCTTCAGTAGCAGGAATTGTGCTTTTCTGAGGAACACCTCTCTGAACTATATTACATGCTTCAGCAAGAACAGATGTGTTACATGTAAATTTCATAATTTAGCCTCCTGTGTGAGAATAAAATGATTTTTTACGGCAAAAATAATAAATTAAACAGTAGTAGCAGTAGAGACTGTAAGTTTGTAGAAATCTTAATTTTGCCTTTATTTATCAAGGGTTTTGAGATTATTTTCCAATGTAGGAAAAATGTTTGTTAATGTCAGTAAAATTACTCTTAATATTTTCAATGTTTATGATGTTCATAACTTTATGAACATTAATGTTTAAATTGTTCAAATTTTATGAATGTGAAAGATAAGATTTAGGTTTACAGGAAACCCCCGGCGAGGGTTTACTACGTTGAAACAGTCACCCCGGACTGTTTTAACTACCTTCCTGCGCTTTAAATAAAAGAATTTCACATTCTGCGGGATGCGCCAAAGGGCTTTGCACCTTGACCCCACAACCTTTTTTCAAAAGGTTGACTAAAACTTTAATACTATATGCCGTGATTCTTCACTTTGCTTACTCATTCTTTTCGTCTTTGATACTTTTCATAATATCGTAAACGGTAGTTTTAAGTTGAGGGTTGTCCTCCATCTTACTTTCGGAGGCTTCAATTGAGTAAATAACTGTTGAGTGTTTTTTACCGCCGAACTGAGCACCTATTTCTTCATAAGTAAGGTTTGTAACCTCACGCATAATATACATTGCAAATTGTCTTGCGTTGGAGATTTCTGCCTTTTTCTTTTCAGAACGTATATCCTCAGGTGTAACACCGAATGAAGCTGCAACCTTATCAATAATGTTGTTTATGGTAACCTCGGTGGGCTGTGCATAGTAAATAATATCTTTTATGATATCGTTTGCCACACCTATTGTGGGAGGATTACCATCAATTGAGTAAACCGCGTATAATTTATTTACTACGCCCTCAATCTGGCGGACGTTGTTTTTAAGTCTTTCTGCGATAAATTCAACTACATCGTCGGCTATATTCATTTCAAAAGCCTGAGCCTTACGACGTATAATAGCAATTCGTGTTTCAAGCATGGGTGGTTGAATATCCGCGAGAAGACCCTGAACGAAACGGCTTCTTAATCTTTCTTCAAGTGTGGGGATATCCTTGGGCGGACGGTCCGATGTAAGAACAATCTGTTTGCCCTGGTTTATAAGAGCCTCGAAGGTGTAGAAGAATTCTTCCTGAGCAACGCTTGTTTTACCGATGAACTGAATATCGTCCATAAGTAAGATATCGGCATTTCTGTATTTGTTATGGAACTCACCCATATTCTTTTCACCCATGTGGTTAATCATTTCGTTCAGGAAATTTTCACCGCTTGTGTAAAGAATATTCATATTAGGACGGGTTCTTTTAAGCTCAGCACGTATCGCCTTCAAAAGGTGAGTTTTACCAAGACCCGATTCACCATAGATGAAAAGAGGGTTATGTACACTGCCGGGATTGTTTGTAACTGCCACCGCCGCAACGTAGGCAAACTGGTTAGTGTTACCCACAATGAAGTTTGAAAATGTAGGTTCAAAGTTTCTGGAAGCGGTTTCGCCCTGAACTTCGCCAATAGTAGAAACTATATTTTTACCCTCAGGTTTTTCCTGAGTCTGGACTGCTTTTTCATCCACAATTAAATTAACTTTGATTTCAAAGCCCAGTACATTTTCCGCCGCGGTTTGTATCTGAGGAATGAAACGCTTTACAATACCCTTTGTAAATTCCGTTGCAGTTTCAAGCACGAGGCAATCATCATCAAAGGAAACAGGGACTAAAGTTGTAATCCACTTTGTCATTATTGCAGAGGAAACGGAGCTTGTAAGTTCTTTTAAAATTTCCTCCCATAAAGAGTAGATATTATCCAATAAATTCACCCCAAAATTTTACATTTATAATGTATATAAAAATAACTATATATATTCCATTAAAGTATAACATATATATATAACCATTTCAACCAAAAACCAAAAATAACTGACAAAAAATGTTCAAAATTTTCAAAAAATTAATAGTTTTTCGTATTGCATTTTATATA
>JAZRFO010000021.1:0-10968 GCA_045643685.1 Acutalibacteraceae bacterium | reverse complement strand
ACCCCAAGGTAGCGCGCTACCAACTGCGCCACACCCAGATAACGTATTTTTAGACGAAGCGCACAACTTTTTTAAGAGCGTACCATTGAGAACCTGTATGGTTCCAATGGTACGTTTTTTTAGACTCAAGACTTGATGCGTAGCGGCCTGCATAACAAAATACGATTGATTGCGTAGCAGGATGAACACTCGGAGAAAATTGTATATGAGCCCCCACTGAATCAGTAGAATGTTTAAATAAAATAAAAGGTTATCGCCTCACTTAATCTTCCAATGATTTTGTCGACATATTGTGTTTTTATTTTTGATTGCACATTTGCTATAATTACCTTTATTAATAGTTGCGTTTTTTTATGGTTTTCGATGATAATTGAAAACATGTTGGTTGTGTTTATGTGGTAAAACAGTAATTTTTTTCGTTTGAAAGTGAAATTAAACAAAAATTCTAAAAAAAATTAAAAAAAATTAGAAACTTTTCCGAAAAACCACTTGCATTATTATTTTTTTTAGTGTATAATCTAATTGGAAACGTTTCCAAAAAGCGTTTTAACTATATTTTTATATTGAATAATGATTAGTGTAAGAATAATTTCTTTAAGTAAAGGAAGTCGTTTATGGCAAGATTGTTATTAAGGCATGTTTACAAAATTTATGCAGGTGCCGGCAAGGTTAAAAAGAATGCTAAAGGCGAATTGAAAAAGAGAAGCGGCGATTTTGTTGCCGTTAAAGATTTTAGCATGGAAATTAAGGATGGCGAATTTATTGTATTTGTTGGGCCGTCTGGTTGTGGTAAATCAACCACTCTGAGAATGATCGCCGGCTTGGAGGAAATAAGCGGCGGTGAGCTTTACATAGACGATCAGCTTGTTAATGACGTGGATGCAAAAGACAGAGACATAGCCATGGTTTTCCAGAGCTATGCGCTTTATCCTCACCTTACGGCTTATGACAATATAGCATTCGGACTTAAAATGCGTAAGGTACCTGTTCCAAAGCTTGATAAGCAGGGAGAACAGATAATCGCGATTGATGATAAAAAGATTTCCGAAATAAGTAAAAGGCTGCAAAAGCTTCGCAAGCAGTATAACTCCATAATAAAGGATATCGATAAGTGCAACAGCGCAAAGGAGCAGGTTGAAAATGACATCCTTTATTATACGGAAAAGAAAACCTTGCTTGAAAACCGTATTAATGACGCCGAGGGAGAATTGGAGTACTACAAAAACACTCCCGTACCTCTATATAAATACGTTCATATGACCAAGGAAGAGATTGCCGAAAAGGTACAATGGGCAGCAGAGATTCTTGGAATTGAAGAGCTGCTTGATTCCAAGCCTGCGGAGATGTCGGGCGGTCAGCGTCAGCGTATAGCTCTTGGTCGCGCAATGGTTCGTGGACCTAAGGTATTCTTGCTTGACGAACCTTTGTCTAACCTCGACGCCAAGCTGAGAACGGCAATGAGAGCAGAGATAGTTAAATTACATAACCAGCTGAAAACCACGTTTATTTACGTTACCCACGAGCAGATAGAAGCTATGACGATGGGTACACGAATAGTAGTTATGAAGCTCGGCGTTATTCAACAGATAGATACTCCCACAAACCTGTTTGACTATCCGGAAAATAAGTTCGTGGCAGGCTTTATTGGAACACCGCAGATGAACTTCTTTGAGGTTGACATCAAGCGTGAGGAGAACAACCTTAACGTTTCCTTCAAGGATGGTCAGTCGGTTCGATTGGATCTTTCGGAGCTGCGCACCATACAGGATAAATACCTTGACGGCGCCTCTCACAGCGTTTATCTCGGTGTAAGAGGTGAGAACGTAAAGGTTGACGAGGGCGGCATCAAAGCGACTCTTACCATTAAAGAAGTTCTCGGTAACACAACCCAGCTGTTTCTTCACCTGGAAGAAAAGGGCAGTGACTTCATCGTAAGTGTGCCGGAGCGCAACGATTTAATTCCCGGTGATACGGTCAATATCAAATTCGTTGAAAGGTTCGTTCATCTTTTCGATAAGGAAACCGAGCTTTCAATTATGTCACGAGAATACGGTAATAAGTAATTTATGAAAAAATGGTTTAAATTTTTCTACCTTAGCTTTTTCTCTCACAGCACTGCAAAGGAAGGCGCAAGGCGTGGCTATTCAAATGTTTTTTTAGGATTTATTTTAGCGCTGATGTTTTTGTGGTCGGGCTTTGTGGGCGGAGATATGCTACCCTTTGGTATGCATTACAAAAATTCGCCCGATTTTATGGCAACTGCCCACGCGGTGTTTGCAAATACCGATGCCCAAAAGCGTATTGACACAGAAATCCAAGATGGCACTTTAAAAGCCAAAAAACAAGGTGGCGAGTATGCCGAGGGCCTTTTGGTAAACACCCTTGAAAGCGATGTCGATAAACATAATTATGCACAAAACGCCTACGACATAGTTGTTGACACCCGCCCCGCGAATACGCTTGCCGAGGTTGAAGCCTACTGCGTTTCCAACGACGGTCAAAATACCGAAATTTCCTATCGTGATTATCTTACCCTAAGCGACGTTGCAAGGCTTAATTTCGATTTCAAATTGAGATATACGGGCAACGCCCTTGAGCTTGACGATGAAACGGTTGCGGGCTACAGATTATACATAGACACCTTGAGTGATGAAAACAAAGCCGCTGCCGAGAAATTGGCAAACGACCTTGCTGAAAATAAAATTACAAAACTCGAGTATAACAGGGAAATTTACCAACTTTACTTTACAAATTACTACCCCGAGATAACCGAGTATGAAAGCACCTCAAAGGTGCCGCTGCTGAGAAATTATTATTATCATCAATATATAAGCCAAGGTGCAAAGAATTATTTGTTTATCTTTGATGATTATATGGCGGGCTCCTTTGAAACAAAGAGTGGAACAGAGGTTTCATTCTACGGCTTTTACAGCGACCTGGAAAACGGCGCTCTTGTTGCGGATGGGGCTACACAGGCGGAGGCAAACAAGTCGGTAGATAAGTTTATAAAAAATTCTTATAAGGCAACTACAGCCTTGAATTTATATGCACACGCTGTGAATATTATTTCGCTTGTGCCCTTTATAGCGCTTATGCTTCTGGTAGTAACCCTTTTGAGCTATTCGATAATGAAGCTGCGTGGCGTTGAAAGCAAAATTACTTTTGGCGGAATGTTTAAGATTTCCGGCTCATTCGTATGGTTCTCAGGCAGCATAGCCGCTGTATTGACCGTAATAATGGCATTTTTCGTTCATCAGAATATGATCAGCGCCTTGCTGCTGGTGCTCTTCTTTGTAGCGCTCGGGGCGAGATCTGTAATATTTGCTATAAAGGAAAGCAACACATACATAAAACAGTTAGAACAACAGCAAGTCGATCAAACGGAGGTTTAATTTGTTAGTTTGTATTGGTGAAATTCTTGCCGATATGATTGGCGAGGAAAAAAACGGAATTACTACTTATGAAAGAAAAGCCGGCGGAGCGCCCTTTAACGTTGCTTGTGCATTGAAAAGGTTTGGCGCGGACGTTAAATTCGTGGGCAGCGTTGGCGACGACCTGATAGGTCAGTTCTTGATAAAATATGCCAAGGACTTTGGCATGGACACCACTTATATTCATCAAAATGCAGAGCGTAATACAACGCTTGCATTCGTAGAATTAAACGAGGAAGGCGATAGATCCTTTTGCTTTTACCGCAAGAACACGGCGGATTATTGTATGCCCGAGGTCAGCGATGAGCTTATAAAATTGGCTGATACCGTATGTATCGGCTCGCTTATGTTGGCAGATCCAAAATGTGTAGAATACGCATTAAACATTATAGACCGTGCGCACTCGTTGGGCAAAACGGTTGCCTTTGACGTCAATTACCGCACCGACATCTTCAGGGATAAGGAAAGCGCGGTGAAAACCTACAAAAGGGTTTTGGCTGTGTCGGATATCGTTAAATTCTCCGAGGATGAGGTTGAGACCTTTACCGAGGACTACGTAAACGGCTTAACCGATAAGCTGGTTTTGATAACCTTGGGTAAAAACGGTAGCGAGTGGAGATATAAGGGCAAAAGAAATACGATGCCCACCATCGACGTTAAGCCCATAGACACCACGGGTGCGGGCGATGCGTTCTTCGCAGGAGCGCTCTCTATATTAGATAAGAATGTAGGAAATCCCATAACAGAAAAGCTGTTAAACGACTCAATAAGATTCGGCAACGTAGCAGGTGCGTTAAACACCACAGGCCGCGGTGCCATCGATAACCTACCGGATTTAAATACTATAAATAAATATCTTGCTTAAAGAAAGGAGAAATGACGATGAAAAAAAGTTTGAAATCAATTCTGGCATTAATTCTGGTTGTAAGCTTTTCATTCGTGACCTTTGTTGGTTGTAACAGCAAGCCGGCTGACACGCCCGAGACGGAAAGTAAGTCTGACAGCTTTACTCCTCCGCAAAGCACGAATAACGACCAAACAGAAAATAAGGTTGAGACTGAAAACAAGAAGGACGAAGTTACCTTTACGGACACCAATTATCACGCCCCTACATCTCAGGCGGTTAATATGGAAAGTAATACCGATAGCTTTAAGCTTTTGGAAACTTCTTACGGCGCAGAGGAAAGGTTCGTTTACACTGCAACCGTTTCTTTTGAAAGGGGTGTGGCTGCCGCTCTTGCCTTTGGCGCGGAGGACGGCTCTCACTATTGGGTTTTCAACGTAGACAGAGAGGCTAATCTTGTAAAATTGCTTTATTTTACCGTGGTTGACGGTAAGACAAGCGCGGTGGAATTGCTCACCGACTACTTTATCGGCAACGATAAAATGACCGAAAGCGAAAAGCGGTTGGTAAATCCCAAGGTTGCCACTATTGATAAGGTTCAGCTTAAGGTGGTTATTACCCCCGAAGAAGATGCTGTTTATGCAGAATTTTATGCGGACAATATCCGTAGATTTGGCGTTGATAACACCATAGACCTTAACACCCTGTCGTCACTGCCCGAGGGCGTAGCCTATGAGGGCGGTAATATCGGATTTAACTGCTTCAATTCAAAGGTTAAATTCGCCGATATTTACTATGGCGTAAGTGACTATTCTTATTATACCGAATTATACCGTAACCAATATCATTTTTCACAGTACGCGCACTGGAATAACGACCCTAACGGTCTGGTATATTACGACGGTTATTATCATTTATTCTACCAGCATCATCCTTACAGCAACTACTGGAGCGATATGTATTGGGGACATGCAAGAAGTACCGACCTTGCTCACTGGGAGCTGTTGCCAATATGCTTGTTCCCCGATGAAGATTGGGGCAGTGGCGCGGGTTATATGTGGTCTGGTACTGCTTACGAATACAGAGAGGGTGACAGTGAGGCGATAGACGCGCTTAACTGGTTCCCCAATGGAGAAGGTAACGGTCTTATTTCCTTCTATACCCGTGACGGCGGTATGCAGGATCAGATGATTATGTCCAGCGATGACGGTGGTATAACATGGACAAAGCGCAAAATAATTCCTCAAACGATTGCAACAGGAAATGATGGAATTTATCATAAGGTTGCATGCCGTGACCCCAAAATCTTCCCCGTAGAGACTCAGGACGGTAAAACTACCGTATGGGGTATGGCTTTAACCGGACAGCAGGAAAACAGGGTTTGGTTCTTGAAATCAAGCAACCTCCTCGACTGGTCCTATGCAGGTCAGTTTAATGCAGACGTACCCGAATGTCCCGACGTTGTTACCTTAACCGCAGATGACGGTAAAATTTATACCGTAATGACACTCTCCGGAAGAGAATACATAGTTGGTAAGATGGTTTATGACGGAAACGGCATTACCTTTACCGACAAGGACGGCGGAGCAATCGACAAGAGCGACTTCCAGGTAATGGATTTCGGTCCCGACTCGTATGCAACTCAGACCTTTAGCATAAGAGACAGTGAAAGCGACTATTTCGGCAAAACAGTATCTATCAGCTGGTATGCAGGCGTTCCTGCAGACACAGACAGCGGTATTTATGCAAACGCAAGAAAGGTCTGGAACGGAAGCGGTATGACAATACCGGTTGTTTGGGGACTTGCAAAAGAGGGAAATGGTTATCTTTTAACCCAGACACCCGTTGTAAAGGACAGCACGGCGTTCACAAAGGACAATTTGCTGACTGTAAACAATCAGGCACTTAACCAGACAAGCGAGAACATTCTTGCAGGTGTAAATACACATATATTTGAAATGCTTTTGAGCATTGATAATCCTAATAATGCATCGATTTCCATAAAGATTAACGTAAGCGACAGCGAATATACCGAAATTGGTTGGAATAAAGACGAGGGATACTTCGTAGACCGCAGATATACCTCTTCCGCAGGATTGAGCATTAAGGATTATCATTTCAGATACACATCGGGCCCCAGAAGCTTTGATGCGCAAAGCTTCTATATCTTGTCAGATAACGGCGGCGTAGAGGTGTTCTGTGATGATTTTAAAATTCCTTTCTACGTATTAACCTTGGCATCCCCCTATTCTGTAAAGGCAGAATTCTCGGTAGATAACGAAGTAACGGTTAAGAACTTAACGCTTAATGAAATCGCATCGGTATGGCGCACCGGAGAGACGGTCGAGGGCGAGACTGTTTTATACGTAAGTGATGAAGCCCTTGAGCTTGATACTCGTATCACCGATGAAAGACTTGTAACCGCATACTCCACCTCGGGTGAGGAAATCACCTGGGAGCTTATAAGCGGCAACGCGGTTGTTGCACTTGAAAATATAACCGGCGGTGTTGTTGTAAAGGCTTTGGGCGCAGGCAAGGCGGTTATTGCTGTAACCTGTGGCAATCAGCGTAGGGAAATAGGTGTTACTGTTTACAATGGCACACCCGAAACGGATATTGACTTTGGTTCAGAGGGCATTATTTCGGGTAATTGGATTGCAAAGGGTTCGGAAATAGTTGCCGAAAGCCCCGCAGGTGACGGATATATCCTGTCCACCGAGAGCGCATCCGATTTTAACTGCTCGGTGTCCTTCTCGCTTGAGGCGGTTGCCGCTGCGTTTATCTTCAGAGCAAACGAGGATATGAGCGATTATATCATCTTCAACTACGATAACAACGAAAAAATCGTTAAGATGTGGTCGCCTCGCGGTGAAATCGGCAGAGCAAGCGCACCTAACGTAAACGCGAGCAATGTTGTTTTGAGAGTTGAGGCAAACGGTACCTCCGTTAAGGCTTATATCAACGGAAACCTGGCTATTGATACCGTATTAAGTGAAAAAGAACCTACGGAGGGATTGTTCGGATTAAACGTATTCTCCGGCAAGGCAACCTTTAAGTCGGTAGTTAACTTTAACGGTCAGTATTCATATAACGGCACCGGCAGCTTAACCGTTGCAGGTGACTCCAAGCAGGTTGTAACTGCTCTTTACAACAAAACGCTTCAGAACAGTAAGGTTGACAGCGCATTCTATACAAGCGACGGCAGAAATCTTGTAATAGATGCAAGATACTTCGAGCTTTTGAGCGTTGGAACCTACACCTTTAAGGCTGTTGGCGGAGCAAGTGCATACGAATTTACGGTAAACGTTACCGCTGTTACAGAGACCACTCTTCAGAATATTGTTATTCAGAAGGGTTGTAACGCAGTTATCTATTTAGGAAACGTGGAGGTAAATACCGTTATGCTTAACGGCACACAGCTTACCACAGAGCAGTATAAGATAGAGAATTTAATGTTGACTATAAATGCAGACCTTTTAACAGAAAACAATAATGAAATTGTAATCAATGTTGACAAAACTGTCACCGTAACATTGGTGTTACAATAGTAGTTATAGTTTTGGAGGATAAAAAGTTGGCAACAACGATTAAAGACGTAGCAAAATATGCAGGAGTGGGAATAGGCACTGTTTCAAGAGTTATCAATAACGAAAAGGCGGTAGGCGAGCAAACGCGAAAAAAAGTAATTGAAGCAATGAAAGACCTTAACTATTCGCCAAACAACATGGCATCACAGTTAAGAAAGAATGAAACTCGTATTATTGCTTTATTAGTGCCTATCGTTAACCATCCCTTCTTTGCTAAATTGGCATATTATGTCGAGGATGAAGCGGATAGATTTGGCTACTCGATAATTTTAGTGTCTTCACAACAAAGGGTTGAAAAAGAAACTGAAATTATAAGAAGAATTAGGCATAAAAAGGTTGACGGAGCTGTTTTTGTTACCCACTATATCCATAAAGAAGAAGACTTGAAAGATTGCCCTATTATTTCAATAGATAGGGTGCTGGGAAAAGATATACCTTACGTTACCAGCGATAACTATGAAGCGACTAGAAAAGCAATAAAGTACATGATAGAACGAGGTGCTAAAAGAGTTGGCTTTATAGGTTCTAAACCTTTAGTTGATTCAGAGGTTATGGAGAGGGAGCGGGCGTACCGTGACGTTATGGCAGAATACAATATGCCGCTTCGTATGGTCAACGAAGTTATGCAACACGGAGAAGAAACAGCCATAGTTGCTGACTTTATGGAAAAGTATTCAGACGTTGACGGAGTTTTCGTTTCGGGATATACGCTGTCGCAGGTCTTTTATGAGGCGGCGTTAGAGAAGGGTAAAAAAATACCCGATGATTTGCAAATTGTTTCTTATGACGGTATTTTCAAGCAATGGGGTATGAGCAATATGACCAGTGTAGAGCAGCCCGTTGAAGAAATGGCAAGACAGGTAGTAAGATTGCTTGTCAAAAAGATTCACGGTGAGGAAACCTGCTCCAGAACCGTTCTTAAAACAAAATTTGTACTTGGTACAACAACAAAATAATAAAAAATAAAAAAGCAGCTAAAAGCTGCGCAAGGAGGAAATAATGAAAAAGTTTTTCACTTCAATTATCTCAATGTTGCTCTTGGTTATTTTGTCAATTAGTATAACCGCTTGTGGTGGCGGCAATGACGGCGGCGAAGAGCTTGAAAAGGACGCAGACGGTAACTCTATTGTAAAAATTATGTTCCATGTTGATTCCAAATCAGCAGAGGGTCAGGCTTATCAGAAGAGAATTGATGCATTTAATGCTGCATACAAGGACAAGGGCATTAAGGCTCAGGCTATCTTCCAGGCTCGTACCGCAGGCGCATCCGGCTATGAAACCGAGCTTCAGAACAACCTGATCGACGGTACCTTGGCAGATATTATTACCTTTGACGCACCCAACACAGCTGCATACGCAAGCTCCGGTTTGCTCTATGATATCAGCAACCTTATTTCCGCTGAAGAGCAGGCTCAGTTCTACTCGCTTAACAAATACGAAGGTAAGCTGTACGGTCTTCCCATTCAGGAATCCAGCGCAGGCTTCTTCTACAACAAAAAGATTTTTCGTGACGCAAACATTGACGTTAGCGGCGTTACTGCTGAAAACCCCTGGACATTCGATGAGTTCAAGGCAGTTTGCGCAAGACTTCAGCAGCACGGCGTTACCGCTGTGGATATGCGTCTTGACGCTACTAAGGACGAAACCGCGCCTTACCTCTTATATCCCTTCATTTATGCAGCAGGCGGTAGCTTCGTTTCTGCAGACGGCTTCACCGCAAACGGCTACTACAACTCTCAGGCAACCCAGAAGGGCTTCCAGTTCATTAAGGATTTGGTTAGCGCAGGCTACACCTCCTTTGAAATCGGCGCAACCGACTTCTTCACAGGCGAAGTTGGTATGTACCTTTCTTCCGGTTGGACTATTCCCGAGCTTGACAACAATTACAGACAGGTATTTGCTTCCCGTGACGATTGGGGACTTCTCCCTTATCCCAAGGACGTAGCTGCTGCAAGTGCAACAGGCAGCTGGTGCTATGCTATTACAAATAACCATCACACCGACAAAACCGCTATTGTAGAGGTACTTAAGTGGATGGCTTCTGCAGAGAGCTCTAAGGCTATTACCGATGCAACCGGTATGATTCCCGCCCGCAGAGACGTGGTTACCAACTATGCATCAGGTTCTCCCGAATACACTCTTCTTAAGCAGCTTGAGCTTAGCGGTAAGGAACGTCCTGTAACCGTTGCATATCCTACCTTCTCCACCACGTTTAACCAGGTTATTTACGGATTGAAGGATGGAAACGTAGCTGATCTTCTTAGAACAGCAACAAACACTCTCCAGGATGAGATGGAGAATTTAAAGAATAATAGATAGTATTATAACTAGCTAACAAATGATTACAACTACATTAATAATTTTAGGATGCTTTGTATGCCTTTTCGGTGGCTTTGTCGTTTACGACTTAGCCACTGCAAAGAAGCGTAAAGTGGTTTATCGAGTAAAGTCTTCGGCAACCGCATATCTTATGCTTTTGCCTGCGGTAGTTTTAGCCTTTCTGTTTATATTATTGCCAATTTTATATTCACTTGGCTATTCATTTACCAATTATTATTTACTGCGACCCAATAACATCAAATTTATAGGCTTAGATAATTTTACTAAGCTTTTCAAGGAAATTGCTGATAAGGGTATGCTTTACAATGCAATAAAGAATACTCTTACCTTCGTAGTTGGAGTTGTTCCGTTGCAGATAGGTCTTGCGCTTCTTCTTGCGCTCTTTGTAAATCGCCGTTGCCTCGGAAGCAAGATTTTCAAGGTTTGCTTCTTTGCTCCCGTGGTAATTTCGCTTTCGGTTACCTCGTTTTTGTGGCTGCAGATTTTAGCTCCGGGAGAAAACGGACTTTTGAATTCGCTTCTCGGTGTGTTTGGTATGGCGCCGCACGATTGGCTGCGTGACCCCAAAACAGCGATGCCTTGTATCATAGTGCTCAGCGCTTGGCAGGGCTGCGGATATCAAATGCTCATCTTCCTCTCGGGTCTTTCCAATATCAGAAAGGACCTCTACGAGGCGTCCGCTCTGGACGGAGCTAACTGGTGGAACAAGTTCTGGCTGGTTACCTGGCCGGGTCTTCGCTCTACCTTCGTCTACATACTCATTACC
>JAZRFO010000020.1:0-5125 GCA_045643685.1 Acutalibacteraceae bacterium | reverse complement strand
GTTCGCTATTGAGGGTATCACATCACCCGATGGTAGAGTATTTGGTAAAATGGGTCACAGTGAGCGTATCGGCGACGGACTTTATAAGAACGTTCCCGGTAACTACGACATCCAGATGTTCAAAGCCGCTGTTAAGTACTTCAAATAAAATGGAAAAACCGCTTGACCGAAAGGTCAGGCGGTTTTTTGAATTAGGAATGAGGAATTAGGAATGAGGAATTAAGGGGCACTTCGTGCCGATTGTAAAAAGTTGCAAGTGGCAAGTTGCGAGTGGCAAGTTTCGGGGCGAAGCCGATTATAAATAAGTTGATAAAACGCGAAGCTTTATCATCCCTGTTTTGTCACAGACAAAATAGGGAGGGGGACCGCACCGAAGGTGTGGTGGTGGGTAGTTCTCTAACCATTAGTTGTTAAGTTGGATAGAAGATTGTTTCCTAAAAGTTTTATATAAACATTGTTCTAACAAACTGAAGAATAACCGAAAGAGAACTACCCACCACCGTTCCGATACAACACAATAAAAAAGGGAGAGTGTATCACACGGAATACACTCTCCTTAAAAATTTAATTTATATAAGAACGGTCCCCATCCCTATGCTACGCACGGGGATGATAGGCTTCGTTATTTATTCCTCTTCTGACTTCTCTGCCTCTTGTTCGTCCTGTTCCTTTAAGTAATACTCAATTGCATTTTTTAAATCGTCCGGGTTTTTGCCGTTTGATATAGCAATGTGGAAATATTTTTCGTGGTTTTCCTCGTCGTTTTTAAGTGCGTAAATTATTGCTAACAAACCAGAAGAATTGGTGTCGTTGTTTTTTACTTGTAATGCTTTTTTTGCCCAAACTTCCGCATTATCCAAATCGTGTTGTTTGAAATATACGTTAGCTTTATTTATGTAGGCAAAAACGTCATCAGGAGACAATTCGATGGCTTTGTCGATGTGTTGTAACGCCATTTCATAGTCGCCCTCCTGCATATACAAGTGACCCAGGTTATTGTGTGCCGTTGCATTTGAGGGTGCTACTTTAAGTAAATCATAATAAATCTGAATTGCATCGTTATATAATCCGCAATCGGAGTGACACATAGCGGCGAAAAGATAAACTGCCTGTGCATCGTGCTCGTTTTTGATTTCAGAACGAAGTTGAGCAAGGTATTTTGTAGCCTTTTCATAATTTTCTTCGTTATAAAGTCTTACGGCACAAAGAAGTTTTTTTCTGGCTAAAGTGTTTTCTTTGAAGGCATAGCGGATTTCTTTATCGTATGCTTTTTCGTAAAAGTCCAGACCGTTTCTGCCTGCACCCTTAAGGCAACGTATTAATGTTGCACTCAATGCAAGGATTATGGCGATGAATCTGAATAAATTCTGTGTATATGGCTTCTGGAGATATAAAACTTCATAAAGGTAAAAGCCTACAACACCTAATATAGCTACGGATATTATTGAACAAGCAATGATTTGTTTTTTATTTAATTTCAAAATGAACACCTCATTTTATTTTAATATTCCTAAGCCCTCAAGCAATATTTTAACACCTAATAATATAAGTATTATACCGCCTGCAAGTTCGGCTTTTGATTTGAACTTGGGGCCGAAGATGTTACCGATTTTAACACCGAGAGCCGAAAGTGAAAGGGTTATTATACCTATTAATATAAATGTAATATAGACGAACCAAGGGGGATTGAACTCGGTAAAGGCGAAACCCACACCTGCCGCAAGGGCATCAATACTTGTGGCAATTGCCATTACAATCATAGTTTTAAAGCCAAGTGAATCGTCCAGGGGCTTTTCGTCTTTCTCGAAGGATTCCTTAATCATATTACCACCGATTATGGCAAGAAGCACAAAGGCAATCCAATGACTGACGGATGTGATTTTATCTGCAAAGGTGCTTCCCAAAAGGTAACCGATAAACGGCATAAGTGCCTGAAATGAACCAAACCATGCACCTACAATAAGAGATTTTTTAAAATCAATTTTTTTAATGGCAAGACCTTTACAAAGGGCTACTGCGAATGCGTCCATAGAAAGGCTTACCGCAAGAAGTACGGCTTCAATAATACTCATAAAGACCTCCTGAATATTGTGGATTTTGATTATAGAACTTTTTTTTATAGGTGTCAATGCGATACAAGAAAATAATCCGTTGATTTAGTGTTTGGTGTGTGCTAATATATAATATAGAATATTGTCACAGGAGAAAAATATGAGCGAAAATATCGATATTCAGAATCTCACAAATGAATATGACATTACGGATGACGCAGAATACGATGAGGAATATTCTGAGGAATATTATGAAGATGAATATTACGAGAAATCAAAATTCCGTAAAATTTTCAGTAGCGTTTTAAAAATAGCCCTTGCGTTGGTGGCATTTGCTGTAGCATTTACTCTTGGGGCTGAGGCGATTGCGGCTTCAGAATATCCGAAAATAATATTTAATCCCCGTATGTTTTTGAAAACGGAGCAATCGCAGAAGGTGTTAAGACAACCTTTGTCAGAGACTGCTTATATTGACTGGATGAATTCCAACGGTGAAAAAGTAACCATAAAAAACAGTGAGGGCTATGACCTTAACGGTGTATATTTAAAAAAATATGACATAACCAATACATATATTATTATATTCCACCCTCATACCGCCGGAGTAAGTGATATGGCTAAGCACGCCCGTTTCTTTCATGATATGGACTGTAACGTTCTTGTTGTTGAGTCACGGGGATACGGCGAAAGCAAATATGAAATGAACACCTTCGGTTATAAGGAACGTTACGACGTTGTTGATTGGGCAAATTATATTTCTGAAAAGGATGGGGATTCTTCAATCTTCTTATTCGGCTTAGGGTCGGGCGGCTCAACGGTGCTTATGGCGTCGAGTCTTGATATGCCCACCAATGTAAAAGGTATAATTGCCGACAGTGCCTATTCGGACCTTCACGGACTTTTTAAAGCTAATTCAAAGGATTTGTACAATCTTCCATCTTTCCCGACTGTTGAGTTTGCGTCACTCTTCATTGAAAAAGATATGGGCTTCGACTTAGAGGAAGTGGATGTTGTGGAGGAAGTACGCAATTCAAAATTACCGATTTTTTTCATTGTAAGCGGTGATGATGAGATAGTCCCTGAGGAGCAGAGCGAAGCGCTTTACGAAGCCTGTACCGTTGAGGGGAGCGACCATTTATATATAAGCAACGCCTCTCATTGTGCCGGTCTTGGCAGGAAGCCCAAGAAGTATGGTGATAATGTTAACTATTTTATTTTAGATAATATAGATAATTAAAATAACTCTTGACAAACTGAATATACTCTGTTATAATGCACTCCTGTAAAGTTAAAGTTCTTTACAGGAGTTTTTGAAAGGGGAAGTTATTGTGGCAAAAAATCTCGATATTGTTTTGCTTGCGGATTACTACGGCGAAATGCTTACGGAAAATCAACGCAAATTTATTGAGTATTACTACAGCGATGACCTTTCACTTTCCGAAATTGCACAGAACGAGGGTATCACAAGGCAGGGTGTACGCGATGCGGTCAAACGTGCCGAAGCTCAGCTTTATGATATGGAAAATAAACTCGGCTTTGCAGAGCGTTCACGCAGGGTGAACGAGGTTCTCGACTCTATTAAACAGAGCACCGAGGCCATAAACAATTATAATATGTCTATTTCTCTTTCAAGGGAAGTTAACGATGCGGTGGTAAGTATCAAATCCGCTATTGACTCTCTTGATGAATAAGGAGGTTGCACCGTGGCTTTTGAAGGACTTTCAGACAGACTCGATAATGCCTTTAAAAAGTTAAAAAGTAAGGGTAGCCTTACAGAATCCGACGTTCGTGACGCTATGCGTGAGGTGCGACTTGCACTTCTTGAAGCGGACGTTAACTACAAGGTTGCTAAGGATTTTACAAACTCCGTTACCGAACGTGCCATTGGTGCTAAGGTTATGGAAAGCCTTACTCCCGCACAGATGGTTATTAAAATCGTAAACGAGGAACTTACCGCCTTAATGGGTGGTACTCAGGCACGACTTACCTCTGCACCCCATCCTCCCACGGTTGTTATGATGTGTGGTCTTCAGGGTTCAGGTAAAACCACTCACAGTGCGAAAATCGCATTAAAACTCAAAGAACAGGGTCACAGACCCTTGCTCGTTGCCTGTGATATTTACAGACCTGCGGCTATTAAACAGTTACAGGTTGTAGGTGAGCAGATTGGTGTTCCTGTGTTTGAAATGGGCACCGAAAATCCCGTTAAAATCGCTTCCGAGGCAATTAGACTTGCTAAGGACAATGGTTACGATTACGTATTCCTTGATACTGCAGGTCGTTTGCACATTGATGCAGAGCTTATGCAGGAGCTTAAGGATATCAAATCAGCGGTTAAACCCCACGAAATTCTTCTTGTTATTGACTCAATGCTTGGTCAGGACGCAGTTACCGTTGCTTCAACCTTCAACGAGGCATTAGGTATCGACGGTCTTGTTCTTACAAAGCTTGACGGTGACACCCGAGGCGGTGCGGCACTTTCAGCAAGAGCCGTAACAGGAAAGCCCATTAAGTTCATCGGTGTGGGCGAAAAACTCGCCGACCTTGATGTTTTCCATCCCGACCGTATGGCAAGTCGTATTCTCGGTATGGGTGACGTTCTTTCACTTATCGAAAAGGCGGAAACCGCCCTTGACGAGAAAAAAGCGGAAGAACTTGAAAAGAAACTTCGTCAGAACAAGCTTGACCTTAACGATATGCTTATGCAGTTCGAAGAAATGCGTAAAATGGGACCTATGAAGGACCTTATCGCAATGATTCCCGGACTTAATAAAAAGGTTAAGGATACAGATATTGACGACAGACAGATTGACTACACTATGGCGATTATCCGTTCAATGACTATGAAAGAGCGTGAGAATCCCGATATAATCAATCCGTCACGTAAAAAACGAATTGCCGCAGGTTGCGGTATGCAGGTTGAGGACGTTAACAGACTTCTCAGTCAGTACCGTAATATGCAGAAGCTCTACAAACAGCTTAACGGCAAAAACTCAAAGAAAATGATGAAACGTATGCAGCGTATGGGTATGGGCGGCGGAATGCCCGGTGGAATGCCCGGTGGCATGGGTGGA
>JAZRFO010000019.1:0-6227 GCA_045643685.1 Acutalibacteraceae bacterium | reverse complement strand
GTTTGTAAAGTAAAGGATTTATTTTCTGTTCAATTTAAAAGTCAACAATGGTGTGCCGTGTTTACTGCAGATTATGTATCGGGTGAGCCGAAGTCGGACGGCTACGAGAACAGCGAAGTGTTACTTTTAAGCGTTGATGAGGCACTTTCCCGTAATGATTTGACTAATATGAGTAGGGAAATTCTGAAATCATATAAAGACAACAAAATCGGACTTAAAAAAAGCGATTATATTGCAATATCTTGCACAGCAGACAATTATGCTATATTTGGAGTTTAAAAGGATACCACACGGTATCCTTTATCTTTTTGTCAAATTCTCTACATATTTGTGCATTTCTTCTTTTGACTTTATATTATGTGTTCCGTTGACGATTTGTTGTTTTTCGGCTTCGGTTAAGGTTGCGAATTTCTCCATAGCCTCAGGGTTAAGTGCCAAAGCCATAGTGAAACCGATAGGCATTTCATAACTTTTCAATATTATCCCTCCGATATTTTGTGCTAATATTTTTTCACACAAAGGTTAAGATATACGCACTTTTGAATAAAGGGGCGTTTCGGTGTAAGGCTAATAAAAATTAAATATTATTTAGTGTAAAAACTGAAATATAACCCTAAAATTATTACAACGGAGGTAGTATATTGAGTAACCGTTTGCAAAATGAAACAAGTCCGTATCTTCTTCAACATAAGGAAAATCCCGTTGACTGGTATCCGTGGTGCGAAGAAGCATTTATTAGAGCCAAAAATGAAGACAAACCCATATTTTTGAGTATTGGTTACAGTTCTTGTCATTGGTGCCATGTTTTAGCTCATGAAAGTTTTGAAGATGAAGAAACAGCCAAAATTTTAAACCGTTATTATATATCAATAAAAGTGGATAAAGAGGAACGACCCGATATAGACAGCGTTTATATGGCGGTGTGTCAGGCGTTTACAGGAAGTGGCGGTTGGCCTACGAGTATATTTATGACGGCGGATAAAAAGCCGTTTTTCGCGGGAACGTATTTCCCAAAAACATCCCGTGGGGGTATGATCGGATTTAAAGACCTACTTGTAACCATAAATGAAAAATGGCAAAAAGACAGGGAAGCATTACTGAAACAGTCGGATATGATTGTGGCACACCTTAATAATGTACCCGAAAAATTTGATACTGCCGATTTAAACCTTGCACATTCAGCGGTATCGGTGTTCCAGCGTATTTACGATAAAAAGAACGGCGGTTTTGGTAGGGCGCCCAAGTTTCCTTCACCACATAATATTATGTTCTTGCTTTCTTACTACGAGAGATACAAAAATCCGGAGAGCCTTGAAATGGCGGAGCATACCCTTTTGCAGATGTACCGCGGAGGTATGTTTGACCACATCGGCTTCGGTTTTTGCCGTTATTCTACGGATAAAATTTTTCTTGTTCCCCATTTTGAAAAAATGTTGTATGATAACGCTTTGCTTATATTGGCTTATTGCAGAGCGTACAGTTTAACAAAGAAAGAAATATATCTTGAAATTGCCGAAAAAACCGCAACGTATATCCTTAGAGAAATGACATCTGAGCAAGGTGCGTTTTTCAGTGCGCAAGATGCGGATAGTGAGGGTGAGGAAGGCAAATTCTATTTGTTTTATCCTGATGAAATTACAAAAATTCTTGGCGATACTGAGGCAAAAGCCTTTAACTGCCATTTTGATATAAGTGACGAGGGCAATTTTGAGGGCAAAAATATACCAAATTTGTTAAAAAGCGACCCATTGGATAAATCTTTTGAAAAATTTATACCCGAAATTTTAAAATACAGAAAGAACCGCCATTCCTTGCATCTTGATGACAAAATATTGACGTCGTGGAATGCATTAATGATTTCTGCCATGTGCGAGTTGTACCGTGTGAGTAAAAGTTCAGTTTATATTGATGCCGCCAAAAAGGCAGATGCATTTATTAAAGAAAATCTTTATGAAAACGGGACGTTATACGTCAGTTTCCGTGAGAAAAAACGAGGGGTAAAAGGCTTTCTGGATGATTACGGCGCATATATTTTTGCTCAGCTCAGTTTATATTCCGCAACCTTGGATAATAAATATCTGAACGCAGCCCAAGAGTTAAGTGATAAGGTTATAGAAGATTTCAGCGATAATTACAGCGGATTTTATTTATACAGTGAGGATAGCGAGGAGATGATCTTTCGTCCCAAGGAAACCTACGACGGTGCAATTCCAAGCGGAAATTCCCTGATGGCATACAACCTTGTAAGGTTGTGGCTTTTAACCGACTGCGAAAAATACAAGATGCAAGCAGAAAAGCAATTGGATTTTATTGCGGCAGATGCTTTATATAGTCCCCATAGTTATTCAATGTTTCTGATGGCGCTTTTGGATTTTTGCGACCCGCCTGCAAAAATAACTGTTGTACCCGATGAGAATACAGACAAATCTTCTTTGCCATTTTTATTCCCTTTGAGTGGGTTAATTAAGCTTTTACCCAATCTAACAGAAGATTACCCCTTGAAAAACGGTAAAACAACCTATTATATCTGCAAGGGTCATTCCTGTAAACCGCCTGTTAATGACCTGAACGAAACGTCGTTTAACTGAAATAATTTGCACTTTGAACTCCCCGTTATTTATACGGGGAGTAATTTATTACAAAAAACGGTATAAAAATTACATTTTACCGTCTTTTAGCTATCCATTTGATATAGTATAGTCAAGAGGTGATAATATGAAAATTATAAAAAACATAGGTTTATCAGTAGCAGGATTTTTCATAATGATGTCGCTATGGTTAATTGGTAGTTTAACAAATGATTATATGTTCCGTATTCTTGATGATTATCCTGATTTTTTTATTAAAATCCCCATGTACATCGCTTGCGCCATGCACGTTTTACTTATTGTATTTTCAATCATAGGTAAAAGATTTAATTTAAAGGCACTGTATATCTCGGCTTTAGTCGGAACTATGGTTCCGGTGATTACATATTTTTGCGGCAGTATATTTTCAAATGATGGAAATATTTTAACTTGGATATACGGGTTTACATTAGGCTTACTTTTATATCCTTTTGGTCGTATGGCGTATGGTTTATTTGATGGGGTCCAATCGTATTTCTTTGTATTCCACAACAGATTTTTTGAAGGTGAGTCAGTAGCTTTCGCAATGTTAGTAGTTGCCGTAATATCAGTAATTATATTTCTGGTAGTAAAAAAGAGAAACAAGAAAACCGAACCAAAGGATTTTATACAAGAAACTGAATAAAAAAGCAATGTTTTTCAGGAGGTGAGTGTATGAACTTGAAAATACGCAAGACGATTTCTTATATAAGCTCCGCTATTGTTTATATTTACGGTACACTCAATCTACTGTCACTTATTGTACTGAATGCATTTTCGTGGGAACAAGTGGGCGGATTTGTGGATTCGGTATTCACAATGGACTTGTTTTCCTGGCTAATTTTTGTTATATTTACAGTAATAACATTGCTCTTTAAATTAAATTTTAAAGAAAAGGTACGGGAAGAAAAGGCATATTTCGAATATTTAAAGGTCGATATTGTGTTGCATATACTTTTTACAATAGTGAGCTTTATAAATATTGTAGTTTTATTTAGCAGGGCATTTTAATTTTTTACGAGGTTGAAAAATGATAGAAATTAACATCTGGATGAAGAAATTTGTAGAAAAATTAAATACCACATTCGGTGAACGGGTATTTTTTGTAGGCTTGCAAGGCAGTTATGGTCGCGGTGAGGCAACGGAAAATAGTGATATTGATGTTGTTGTGATTCTTGATGAATTGTCCACTCAGGATATCGCTACGTATAACGCTATGCTTGGCACCTTACCCGAAAGGGCGCTTATATGCGGTTTTCTTTCGGGGAAATGGGAAATTATGAATTGGGAGCCCTCGGACCTCTTTCAGTTTTTTTATGATACAAAGCCCATGGTGGGTACGCTTGATGAAATTAAATCTTTAATTGATAAAGATGCAGTTGAGAGAGCAATAAAATCAGGTGTCTGTAACATATATCACGGTTGTGTACATAATATGCTTTACGAAAAAAGTGATGAAATATTAAAAGGTTTATATAAATCTGCCTCTTTTGTGGTGCAAGCAATCTGTTTTAAAGAAAAAGGGGAATATGTCAGCAAACTAAAAGATTTACTCAATGTTGTTTCACCCGAAGAAAGGGTTATTATAGAGACTTTTATCGACTTAAAAAATGGCGGTGCGGTAGATTTTGAGCGTATGAGCGAAAATCTATTCAATTGGTCAAAAGGTTGGATTAATAAAATATAATAGCTCACACAGAAAGACTTATTTTGCAGAGGTGCGTTATGAAAAGCCTTACTACAAACCAAATTCTTAAAGCAGAGTTTAAGGTGAATGTAAACAGTCCTGTAATAAAGCCATTTGACGGCTCGTTTATTGTTGCTGACCCAAGCCTTCTTTCACCCACTGAAAGTCACGATAATAAATGGCATATGTTTTTACATACAAATCTTGGGGTGTATCATTTCATAAGTGATGACGGGATACGCTTTAAAAAAGTGAAAAAGGTTGTAAACAGGGCTATGCGTCCCAATATAAATCGTATTGGTAAAACATATTATCTTTTTTACGAAAGAACGCGCTCGTTGTTTATGAACGCTTTGAATGTTGTGAACGCTGTAAAATGGAAATCGGATATTTATGTAACACAAAGTGATGACCTTGTTAACTGGTCGGAGCCAAAGCTCGTTATCGGAAACACAAGAGATTTTGAAATAAGCGAACGAGGAACGGCAATTTCAAATCCCTTCCTTTTGCAAGAAAAAGAATGTAATCGCATTTATTATTCCTGTGGTATGACTTATATAGATGATTGTAAATTCTGCGAACCTACCCATATAAGCTACGCCGAAAGCAAAGATATCACAGAGGGATATGTATCGGCTGAGGCCCCTCTCATATCACCCGACAAAAACAACCCTTACCTGAATCTCTGCAGTGGTTGCCTTAAGGTGTACAAACTCAGCGACGGATATATAGGGATTCAAAACGGCATTTACGAAAAAGACGGAAAAAGTCACTCGGCAATTTTCCTTATGACATCACTCGATGGACTTAAGTTTAAATTTGAGAAAATGCTTGTTGAACCACAAATTGTTCACGGAAAAGATTGGATGAAGCAGTTTGTTTATGCGAGTCACCTTGTAAAATGTGGTGACACCCTGCGACTGTATTTTAATGCAAGAAATATTTCAAACCCTATTTTAGGGCGTGAATGTATCGGATTTGCAGAGGCAAAAATATCGCTATAAGCAATAAGCGGAAATCATATAACAGAAACTCTGGTTCAAGGGTTTCTGTTAAATTTTTTCTATGACACGAAAAGTATCGAGGTTGAGAGGTTTATTTTCTTTACATTTATTATTCTTTTTGATAGTTTTGAAGTATCATATAAATGAAAGGAAATAAAAATGAAAAGAGAAAATTTTAAAGGACACGGTAAGATATTTTTAATTTCGGGCGGAATTTTACTGCTCGTTTTCGCCGTGTGGACACTACTCATTCAAAAAATAGACGTTCAGGCAGTTGGTGTTAATTCAACAGCTGTTGGTTTTGCTACGATTAACACTTGGTTTCATTCGTTAACAGGGGTAAATATGACCCTTTATAACATTACTGACTGGCTGGGACTTGTGCCTGTTTTTCTCTGTATG
This sequence comes from Acutalibacteraceae bacterium, assembly GCA_045643685.1. Lineage (GTDB taxonomy): Bacteria > Bacillota > Clostridia > Oscillospirales > Acutalibacteraceae > DTU089. The sequence goes on along the minus strand of JAZRFO010000019.1, from coordinate 528 downwards.
GGTTTTGGTGTTTTTGGACTTGTTCAGTTAATAAAAAGAAAAAGTTTATTCAAAGTTGACCGTGATATTATACTTTTAGGAATATATTATGTTATAGTAATATTCGGGTATCTTATTTTTGAGATGGTCCCCATAAACTACAGACCCATTTTAATTAACGGCTTTATGGAGGCTTCATATCCCTCCTCAACAACCCTTCTTGTCTTAGGTGTTATGCCAACGGCTGTTTTTCAGATTAACCTGAGAGTTAAAAGCGTAAAATGCAAGCGGATTATAAATATTATTATAATTCTCTTTTCTGCCTTTATGGTAATGGGCAGACTCTTTTCGGGCGTTCATTGGATTACGGATATTGTGGGCTCGGTTTTTTTGAGTGCAGGGTTATATTACTGCTACAAAGGTATTACTTTACTTTATATAAGGTGATTTATTGTGGAATTTAATGAAAAACTACAGGAATTAAGAAAAAACAAAGGACTTACACAGGAGGAATTGGCAGAAAGCCTGTACGTATCAAGAACGGCTATT
>JAZRFO010000018.1:0-1651 GCA_045643685.1 Acutalibacteraceae bacterium | reverse complement strand
GATTTAAGAAAAAAAGCTCTTGTGAGCATAAACCGTATGTTGGAATTGGGGTAATAAAATGAACCTTTCCGAAATTAAAAAACAATATACCGTGGTAATTGTGGGTAGCGGTCTTGCAGGACTTTATGCGGCTCTGAATTTTCCCGAGGATGTTGACGTTCTGATGCTTTCCAAAAAGGAAAGACATCAGTCAAACAGTTCCTTGGCTCAGGGCGGTGTTGCCTGTGTGCTCGATTTGGAAGATGACAGTTACGCTTTGCATATTGAAGATACCCTTGTTGCAGGTGGTAGGGCAAATGACCTTGAGGCGGTAACTCAACTTGTTGAGGAAGGCCCCGGTGATGTGCTTAAAACCATTGAGTACGGTGTGGAATACGACCGTTACGAAAATGGTGAGCTTGTAAAGACCCTTGAGGGCGGTCATTGCAGACGAAGAATCGTTCACCACAAGGATACTTCCGGCAAAGAAATGGTAGACAAGCTCATGCTTGCGGTTGAAAAATTACCCAACGTTACCATTTCCGACGAAACTATGGTTACGTCAATGAACCGTATAAAAAACGGCTTCAAAGTCGAAATAATGAGTGGTGACGAGCATAAAACAGTTTATGCAGACTATTGCCTTTTAGCCTCCGGCGGTATCGGCAGAGTTTATAAATACACCACCAATCCTTCCGTTGCTACGGGTGACGGTATCCGCTTTGCCTACGAAATGGGCGCGGCAATTAAAAACTTAAGTTATGTTCAGTTTCACCCAACCGCATTCAACGGTGCAAACCGTGAGCAATTTCTTATAAGCGAGGCTGTAAGGGGCGAGGGCGCGTACCTTCTTAACTGTAATAAAGAGCGTTTTATGGACAGGTACGATGAGCGTCTTGAACTTGCACCACGTGACGTGGTTTCCCGTTCGGTTATTATGGAATCCCGACGTTTGGGTAGCAATAATTTCTACCTTGATATACGTTACAAGGGTGAGGAGTTTATAAAACACCGTTTCCCCGGTATATATGCAGGTTGTTTAAGACAGGGCGTAGATATTTCTAAAGAGTTGATACCCGTTTTCCCTTGTCAGCACTATCTTATGGGTGGTATTGAGGTTGACCTTAACGCCCGAACAACTTTACCAAGGCTCTACGCGGCGGGTGAATGTGCCTGTACGGGTGTTCACGGCAAAAACCGACTTGCAAGTAACTCACTTTTGGAGGCTTTGGTTTTCGGCAGAAAAGCCGCCGAGGACATTACAAGGTGCATTAACGCAGGGTTCTATAAAGCAAGTGTTCCCGCGGATGAAAAAGATAGGGACAAAACAGGTGCTCCCCTTCCCAAAGGCACAAGAACCGAAATTCGCGATATTTTACAAAGAGCATATTTTGTAATCCCCGATGAGGGAGCCATACATCAGGGCAAAAAACGAATTGAAAATATACTTAACAGACTTAAAAACGGTAAATTTGCCGTTACGGCGGACTATTGCGAGGCGCTTTCCCTTGCAACGGTTGCATATATAATTCTTAAGGAGGTAGACAGATGATTTTACCCGATTTTTACGTAGATGATTTAATTAAAAATGCCATTAAGGAAGATATCAACTATATAGATGTTGCAACGGATTATCTTCTTGATGAAAACGAAGTGAGCGAGGCGGTGTTTG
>JAZRFO010000017.1:0-1817 GCA_045643685.1 Acutalibacteraceae bacterium | reverse complement strand
CCCCAATAACAACACTAAATAAAAACAAGAGGTCAATCGACCTCTTGTTTTTGCTTTTTAAGAATTATTCTACGTTATATGTTTTACACATTCTTTTACTCTTTGTTTCGTTTTCAAACCCTTCAAGATACTCGTCCGCTTCTTGTCTTGATTTAAAAATTATTATATCTTTTCCCTCTTTGTATTTTTCGAGTAAAGCATACATCTTCGGCAAAGTTGTTTGTGGGAATTCATTTATAAAAGTTTCGAATTCAGGGTCCAACTCTGTTTCAAGCCAAGGCAAATCGTAACGACCTTTACCTATGCGGTCAGTTGCACCCTGCAAACAAACCTCCGTGGGTAAATCAAAGAGAAAAACAGTATCACACTCTTTGAGCCTCATCTCAATTGTTCTGCTGTAATTCCCATCGATTATCCACTTATCCGTGTTAAAAATCTCTTTGATTCTCTCGTCAAATTCCTCACGCGGAATGTGAGTTTTATCAGGCTTGTGCCATATAGTATCAAGATAATAAAGGGGCAACCCCATCTTTTTTTGCAATTTTTCTGCGAAGGTTGTCTTACCGCTACCGGGACACCCTATGACAATTACTTTTGATGACATATACTCACCTCGCCTATCATTTTAAGGTTCATAGCTCCACATTATACATATTATCATTGATATAACAGAAATGCAACCCGAGAAGTAATTACCACATAGTAATTCACACTTTCTTCAGTTGTCCGTATAATGTACAAGGCGGTGGTTTGCACCTGCCAATTCTATAAAGGAGTAGAACAATGGACAACACAATTAAGCGTTATATGGCTGATACCATGCCCAGAAACACGGTACCTGCCTGTAAAAACCACTGTGTAACAACACCGTTACCCGTGGACCCTGTTGTTGCAATGGCTTACGTGCCCTTCCAACTCGACAAAACCTCATATTCACCCGAGGTGGCATTATGCGAGGGCACTCTTTTCACAGTTTTGAACAAGCCTTTCTGCGGAAGGAGCATTATGAATGAACGATAGAAAGAAACTTCTTATGCGCCTTTCCGCAACACAGTTCGCAGCTTGGGAACTTCATATGTACCTTGACACCCACCCATGCGACCGCACGGCAAACGAAATGTTCCGCAAATACACTGATGAAACAGCAATGCTCAAGGCTGAGTACGAGAAAAAATACGGCCCTCTTACTGTTTCAAGTTCATACGAAGCCGACTGGCTCAACGACCCGTGGCCGTGGGAAAACCAAAGGAGCTGTGATTAATTTATGTTCTGTTACGAAAAGAAATTACAATACCCCGTAAACATCAAAAACCCTAATCCTAAGCTTGCCAAAATCATAATTACTCAATACGGCGGTCCCGATGGTGAACTGGGAGCCTCTCTCCGCTACCTTTCCCAGCGTTTCGCCATGCCCTATCCTGAACTTAAGGGGCTTTTGACGGATGTAGGTAGGTCGGGTATGCAAGGGTCAAAAACATCAATTTCGCCCTGATTTTTGGCTTTTTTTGCCGATTCTATGGCAAATTTCCATTTTTCAGGTATCAATTTCAATTTCACTTCAACTATTTTGTTGTTGTGAATAACCATTTCTTCAAGAATTGCTTTTATAAATTCATAGGATATTTCACTGCTTTTAATATAATTCTCAGCATATTTCAGGCATTTATTAACCACAGTTTTAACCTCATATTTCTCAAATTTATACTTACAGAACACTCCTATCGTTTCTTCCTGACGCTCAATTTCTCTGTCCATGCTCTGAGCCTTTTCCTTGAATTCTTCCTTTGTTATGCACTCGTCGAGATACAAATCGACCA
>JAZRFO010000016.1:0-4464 GCA_045643685.1 Acutalibacteraceae bacterium | reverse complement strand
TGTTGAATTACGCCTATAACATAGGTGTCCTTACTCTTTGAAATATCCTCTTTTATAGCCTCATAAAAATGCTCTGCATTAAGTGCCGCCGCATCTTTATTTGATGTGGCAACAGTTGAAACAATAGGGTTTTTATTCTGTGAATCAAGGGTTTTAATATCCGCTTCCCAGATACCGCTATCGAACTGAACAACAGGAATTTTTTTATCGTAAGCCTGAGTGAGCATATCAGCAAAGCCTTCGCCTATAGTAGCCACAACAAGTCCGGAAACGTTGTTTGAAAGTGCGGTCTGCACCATTTCTTTTTGTGAAGGTAAGTCGGATGAGCTTTCAGTTGCAGGACCACGGAAGGTTATATTATAACCATATTTTTCGGCCGCATCCTCGGCACCTTTTTTTACTGCTTGCCAGAAAGCGTGGGACTCACCCTTAGCTACAACACCAATGGTTTTTGAGGTATTTGCACCGTCATTACCGGCATTTCCGCCCATTGTGGTGCCCGTGTTATTATCATCCCCACCGCAACCTGTAAAGAGTGTGAACATAAGCACAACTACACATAATAATGCCGTGATTTTTTTAAAATTCATAAATAGACCTCCGATTATTTTTTCTTTTTATTTTTAAGAATGTCAATTAAAACCGAGAATACAACTATTACACCCGTAAGGACATAGGTAACGTAGGTTGAGTTAACACTCACATTGTATTTTGCAAGAACGAAATTCAGTCCCGAGCGTATTACCACAAGCATTGCCGCACCGATTACGGAGCCACCAACAGATGCAACACCACCAGCGGCAGAAGTTCCGCCGATATAGACCCCCGCAATTGCATCAAGTTCCATACCGTTACCTGTTGCGGATGCCACAGTTACGAACGAAGATGACCAAAAAATTGCCGCAATACCTGCACCAAGACCTGTGAGAACATAGGCAATTATCTTATATTTATCGGTGTTAATACCCGAAAGGCGTGTTGCTTCCTCATTGGAGCCGATGGAGAGAATATATCTGCCCACTTTGTTTTTATACATAAGGTACATACAAAGGAGCATAAAGGCACCGACCCAGATAATACCCGAGGGAAAGCCGTTGTAATTAGAAAAAATTTTGTTAAATGCCGTACCCGTGGGATAAAAGACGTTTGGAGCATTGACAATTATTGCGGAAAGACCCCTTGAAACCATCATTGTACCAAGGGTAGCAATAAAGGCGGGTAACTTGAGTTTTGCTATAAGAAGTCCGTTTATAAGCCCGAACAGACCGCCTATGGCTATCATTACCGGCACAGTAGCCCACAACGGAATAATATCATCGGTAAAAAGTTTACCCGCAACTACTGCGGAGGCTATACAGACTGTACCGATTGATAAGTCAATACCGCCCGTAGCAATGGCAAAGGTAACACCGAGACCCATAATTGCATAGGGTGCCAGAGATTGAGCCATACTTATGATGTTATATTCATTTAAAAAGTTCGGATTAAGTGCATAAAACAAAAGTACGAGCACCACTAAGGCACCGACTATAATAAAATTCTGCTTACTTTTCCCGAAAAATCTATTGAAGAAGTTTCCGTCTTTTACTTTGTTATTCAAGTCCCATGCCCCCTTACTGACGCATCATTGCGTAGTTCATAATATTTTCCTGAGTGGCTTTTTCGATGGGTAGTTCACCTGTTATTCTGCCTTCGCACATAACAATTACCCTGTCCGAAACACGCTGAATTTCCGCAAGTTCGGAAGATATCATAATAATAGATTTACCTTTTTTAACTAAATCATCCATAAGTGCATACATTTCACTTTTAGCACCGATATCAATACCCCTTGTGGGCTCGTCAAAAATGAAAATATCAGAATTTTTTATAAGCCAACGGGCAACAACCACCTTTTGTTGATTACCGCCCGAAAGGTTTCTGACTTTCTGTGACATAGATGGTGTTTTGGTACGCAATTTCCCGTTTACTTCTTCCGCTGTTTTTCGCGCCTTGGTATCATCAATAAAACCGAACCTTGAGAAGTCCCCGACACTTGCCAACACAGAATTCTCCGCAACTGATTTATCGAGCAAAAGACCATATCTTTTTCTGTCCTCAGAAATGTAACAGATGCCGTTTTTCACCGCATCACGTGGTGAGTTTATTTGGGTTAATTCACCGTTTATTTTTATATCGCCGCTATCCTTTTTATCCGCCCCGAAAATTGCTCTTGCCACCTCGGTACGACCTGCACCCATAAGACCTGAAAAGCCTAAAATCTCGCCTTTTCTAAGCCTAAAACTTACGTTTTTAACTGTATCGCCCACATTTAGATTATTGACTTCTAAAACAGTTGGCGAACCTTCGGGACAAGTGCTTTTTTCTTTATTATCACCGTAAACTGTCCTGCCAACCATCATTTTTACTATTTCCTCCGTATCGGTTTCGGCGGTGTTTACTGTACCTATATATTCACCATCACGCATTACTGTAACACGGTCGGAAATGCGCTTTATTTCGTCCATACGGTGTGAAATATAAATCATACCAATACCCTTAGATTTAAGTTCCTTCATAATTCGGAAAAGTTCGTCAACCTCAACAGATGTAAGGGCGGCGGTCGGTTCATCCAATATCAAAAGTTTAGAATTAAATGATATTGCCTTTGCTATTTCCACCATTTGTTGTTTACCGACAGTTAAATTGCCAAGCCTCATTGATGGTGAAATATTGACCCCTACATAATCAAGTAATTTTTTCGCATCTTTTTCCATTTTTGAGTCGTCAATAAAAACACCAAATTTCTTTGGCTCTCTGCCGATATAAATATTCTGAGCAACAGTTAAATCCTTCATCATATTGAGCTCCTGATGAATGATTGATATACCCTTCTCCTGAGATTCTTTTACATTCTGAAACTCAACCTTTTCACCGAAAAGTTCAATTTCACCCGAATCCTTTGAATGAATGCCCGTAAGAATTTTCATAAGGGTGGATTTACCTGCACCATTTTCACCCATTAAAGCGTGTACCTCGCCTTTTCTAAGTTCCAGTGCGGCATTTTTAAGAGCCTGTACACCCGAAAAGCCTTTCTTGATATCCGTCATTTTCAGAATAGTTTCTGCCATTTGTTCACTTCCTGTTTTGACCTTTACTTGAAATATTATTATCAAGAAAACGGGAATTAAACATAAACAAAAGAAAAAAGCGAGGACTTTCGTCCTCGCTTTAAAATTTTTATTTTTCACCAATAAGTCTTTCGATAATGTCGGTGTAAAGTGCACCGGGGTCATCAAGGAAACCATCTTTTAACTGTTCGGCTTGTAAAACGTCCGCCACGTTCAGGGTTAAAGACAAGAGCATTTCGCCATTACTTTCGATTTCAAAGGTTACGTCGCAGCTATCGTCTTTTTTAGTAATAACTACTTTATTTTCTCTTTCAGAACGAGCGCGTGCCACGATATTCAACGCAGTTTTAACCGCCTTATCACGAACACCGGGCAAAAGTGTATTTTCCAGTGCAGTAGCACTGTTACTACCAAGTTCTGTTACGGTAATATGAGGTTCACCCATATAATCTTTTTCACATACTGTGCCGTTTTCAAGAAGTTCATCAATAGCGGCATTGGTGTCAAAATAATTTACAAGACCCGTTTTCTGGAGAGTGTCGCAAATCTGAGCACGTTTCATAGGTACTTTTACTGATTTTAAAATATAGCAGATAAGTATTTTAATATCTAACATATTACGCAAACCGCCGAATTCAATACCACCTGCAAAAGCATCAAATTTAACCATTAAAACATCTCCTTTCAAAAGATTAACTGTGTTTATTTTAACACTATTTTGTTACTAAAGCAACAAAATAAATTATTTTTTGAACATTTCCAAAAGTGTCTGACGTACTTCCCCCGCAAGGTAAAGTGAGCCTACAACCAACAAGGCATCATTTCCGCCTATAGTTTCATAAACCATATCAACCGCCTCGGTAATTTCGTCAATTGCGCAAACCTCTTTGACGTGCTTTTTTGCAATTCCCGAAAGCTCGTCGGCACTCATTGCCCTTGGATTTTTTGGCGTTACGGCATAGAAAATATCGGTGCTTTTCATAAGCGGTTCAAGAGATTTTTCAACCGCCTTATCACCCATCATACCTGCAATTACCACAACTTTATTTTTACTATTGATAACATCGGAAACCGCATCATAAAAGGCTCTTGCGCCATCCTCATTATGACCGCCGTCAAGAATAACAAGGGGATTTTCACTTATAACCTCTACCCTTGCAGGTAAAGTTGTTTTGCCAATTCCGTTTACAATATCGCTTTCGGATATTTTAAAGGTCTTACCTAAAATATCACAGGCTTCAATAACACAGGTCATATTTTTAACCTGATGTTCACCGGGCATCTTGACAGAATATTTTTTATTTTTATAAACAAACTGTGTACCAAAAACATCGGATTTTACAATTAAGTCGGA
>JAZRFO010000015.1:0-4831 GCA_045643685.1 Acutalibacteraceae bacterium | reverse complement strand
AGGGTCTTACACTCGGTAAAGCCGCACTCGGTATCGACAACGACAAGGAAATGCCTGTTGAAATTACAGTTCTTCAACACAAGTATTATTCACCTGTTGACAACGGTCTTCTTGCACTTATGGCAACAATCAACGCTTGTTCTTCACAGCGTTACCCTTGCGATAAGGGTGATTTAGGTCTTGCGCTTCTCACCGAAATGGCTTACATAAAGCTCGGCACACAACAGATTTTACTTCTTCCTGGTGAGCCCTTCCCCGAAGTTATTTACGGTGGTGCTGCACCTGCAGAGCTTTCTGCAACAGGTAAGGGTACTGAAATCAACCCCACACCGATTATTGACATTGTTGGTGACAAGGACTTACTTGTTTACTGTGTAACCAACGATATGACAGGTTATTGCGTAACTCCCAACGATTTCGTGCTTCACGAAACACAGGCTTATATTGAACAGGGTAGGGACGTATTTGACAGACGTCATTATCACGAAACAAACTCCCTCGGCTACCTTACTAACGAAACAATTGCCGAAAATGTTGCGGATATAATGAGCCGCGTAAAATAAGATTTTGAAAGGAGAAGGGAGAGTTACTCTCCCTTTTCGGTGCTTTTTTTGGAAAAAGAAAAACAGGTAAAACTCCTTGATAAAACCATAAATGGTGCGTTAAAGGCTTTTGCCGATTCCATAAAATCCGGTGACGAGGTTAAGTCGGATAAGGCTTTCGTTACTGATAATTTCTATGAGGGTACACCCACATTTTTAAATGAATGTTCCAAGAATTCAAAATGGTCTCTTGGCTTTGCGGATGTGGTTTTAACCCCCTCGGACTACCAAAAACGCTCTTACTATATGGGCGGATATATGGTGCCTGACAACAAGTTCAAAAACCTTGTTGAAGATGTTGTGGATAATATGATGGGTCGTGCCGTAGCTCTTGATGACGGCTCGGGTAGGGGTGTATCGCTTTTTTGTACCATTGACTGCATAGGTATTGCAAATGCAGATATACGAGAAATCAGAAAAAGATTCAAAGAAAAAGCAGAAAAAGTTTTCCCTGATGTGAAAATTACTTCCGTCAATGTTTTTTCAACCCACGCCCACAGTTGTATTGATACACAAGGTCTTTGGACTGAATTTCCCTCAAAACTTTTAAGAAATCTTAAAAGAAAATATACGGGCAGGGGTGTCCTTGAAAAAGGTGCGGATGAACAATATATGCGCCTTTTGTATGACCGAGTAAGCGATGCTCTTATAAAAGCGGTTAAAGATATGACCACGGGGGAGATGACCTTTGCTCAAAAGGATATTACCGAGGCTTACTTTGTAAATAAAAACAGACCCTCTGCAAAGGGGCTTGTTACGGATATTACAAGGCTCACCTTTACGCCTGATGATAAAAGCAAAACTCCCACAATAATAGTTAATCTTCCTGCTCATCCCGATGTGGCAGGTTTAGCCGTGAAAGGTGAAAAGGGTTCAGGTCGTCGTCTTTCTGGTGAATACGTGTATTATATGGGCGAAGTGATAAACAAAGCGGGATATAATTTTATGTTCTTTAACGGTGCTATTTGCGCTATCTATATGTCCTGCGACAATTCTACCGACGGATTAAAGCTTAACCACAGATACGAGTTATCCGTGCGTTTCGGTCGTGAAATCGGTAAAATTACTTTGGCCCTCACAAAATCGCTTGATGAAGTTAAAAAAGATAAGCTTCTCTATGACGAGGAAGAAATTGAAAAAGAAACCGCACTTTCAAAGAGAAACGGCGGTAAGTACACATTATGGTGTGAGAATTGGGAGCCTGTGGAAGAAAGAAAAGTTGACCCCGTTCTCAATATCAGGATAAAAGAAATTAAAATACCCGTTAAGAACAATCTTATGGTGGCGGTTGGTAAACTTAAACTCGCCAACTTCAATGTTTTCTCTCAGGGTAAAAATCAATTTGCGGTATGGTCTGAAATCGGCTATATGGAGCTTGGTAGTGATATTAAAATTGCAATGGTGCCAGGTGAATTCTGTTGCGATTTGTTAGTGGGCGGTGACTCACTTTTTGCCAAAGGCTCAGTTACCCATACTGATTTCGGTATTCCGCCACTCCGCGAAATATTTGGTAAGGATACAATTGTTTTTGGTCTTGCCAATGACGCAGTGGGCTATATAGTACCCGACAACGATTACACAATGGGTGACCCGCAGAATCATTATCACGAGCTCGTTTCTTTGGGTTATAAAACAGGCTCATCCGTTATGAATGGCTTTTTAAAATTAGCAAAAGAAATAAACAGAAACTAACAAAAGGAGGGTTTTTATGAAGTATTATCTCGGTATCGACGGTGGCGGTACACGTACAACCGCAAGTGTCTGCAATGAAAATGGTGCTTTGGTATGTAAAGTAGAGGGTAAAACTATTAATTTTTACTCCGTCGGTATGGAAACTGCACGTAAAAACCTTTCTGAAATTATGACTGATATTTATAAAAACATAGGTGAAGTAACCTTTAAAAATACTTTTATAGGTTGCTCTGCCCTGGACAACAGGGCGGACGAAGACACCACAAACACCCTTTGTGGCGGTGTGATCAGGAGTGAAAATATTACTATGGACAGTGATACCTATGTTGCCCTTTTTTCGGGTGATTGCTCCGTTTCACGAGGTGTTGTTATCTGTGGTACAGGTTCAATGGTAACAGGCATTGACGAAAATAACAATATTTACACCAAAGGTGGTTGGGGTCACATTTTAGGTGATGGAGGCTCCGCTTACTCAATTGCCGTTGAGGGTTTAAAGGAAGCGGTAAACCTCTTTGATGAAAATGATTTTAATTCTTCTTTGGTCAAATCTGCTCAGGGCTTTTTTAAAACCGATGACCTCCGAAAAATAATTGATGTTATTTATAACGAAACCACAACAAAAGACGTTATAGCCGATTTTGCAAAATGCGTTTCTCTTGAAGCGGAAAAAGGGGACACAGTTTCAATCGGTATAATTAAAAATGAGTGCAATAAACTTTTGAGAACTGTTTATTCACTTCTCTGTGAAATGAAATCTTGCGAAATTCTGTATCTTTACGGCGGAGTTTTCCAGAATAACAGTTTGTTCAGAGATTGCTTTATAAAAACATTGAATGAAAAATATCCTTTGGTAAAAGCAGAGTTACTCACATTACCACCTGACGAAGGTGCATTAAAGTTGGCGATGAAAATATGAGCAAATATTTAGAATACATTGAAAACGTACAGAGCATTGTTGAAAAAATAAAAACTGAGGGTGCAGACAGTATATTGAAAACTGCTGAGGTTTTTAAAAATGCTCTAAAAAATGATAATAATATCTATCTTTTTGGTACGGGTCACTCCCATATGCTTGCGGAGGAACTTTTTTACAGGGCAGGGGGACTTGTTAAAATTCAACCCATTTTAAACGAACCCCTTATGTTGCACGAATCTGCATCATACAGTACTGAAATAGAGCGTCAGGAAGGACTTGCTCAAAATCTTTTTGACGAGTACGGCATAAAAAAAGACGATGTAATCGTTATTATTTCAAATTCGGGCAGAAACGGTGTTATTGTTGATATGGCTCTTGTTTGTAAAGAACAGGGCGTTACGGTTGTTGCTCTTACAAATATAAATCACACTATGAGTGGTCAGTCACGACACAAAAGCGGTAAAAGGCTTTGTGAAATTGCAGATATAACCCTCGATAATTTGGGGTGCGTTGGTGATGCCTGTGTTGAAATTGACGGTGTTTCGGGTAAGGTTTGCCCCACATCCACCGTAACAGGAGCACTTATATTGAATTCCATAGTTGCCGAATGTGTTGAAATGTGTGTTGCGGACGGATTTGTGCCCGAGCATTTTGCCAGTGCTAATATTGACGGCGGTGACGAAATAAACAATAAATTACTCGAAAAATATAAAAAGGAAATTAAGCATTTATGATATATCCTGTAATTAGAAACAATAATTTAAACGGTGAAAAAATGGCGGTTAAATCTGTTAAAACTTCAGGTGAGTGCATTGAACTTGCTCAAAGAGTTTTTGCGGATAATAACATAGATACAAATGGTGATTTCTCGGTTGAAATTAAAATCTCCGATACGCGAAAAACTACTTATATTGAGGAGATTTCTAAAATCACCGATGAAAAATATATTGTTGAGGTTTCTTCTGATAAAGTTGTTATAACCGCATCCTGCGAAAAAGGTGTTTTCAGGGCTCTTAACACACTTTGTAAATTGATTAGTAAAAATGAACTTAAAACAGGTTCTTGTGAGGACTATCCCTTGTTTGCCACTCGTGGTTATATCGAAGGCTTTTACGGTAAAACATGGGCTAATGAAGTTCGCGTATCTGTAATGCGCCTTATGGCAAAGTACGGAATGAACACATATTTTTACGCGCCTAAGGATGATATTTATCATCGTGAAAAATGGCGTGATACATACCCCGAGAATGAGTACGAGAATCTCAGAATGCTCTTTAATGAAGCAAAGGCAAATTACCTGGATTTCAATTGGTGTGTAGGTCCCGGCCTCAGTTATAAATACACCTCTCAAGAGGATTTTGATTTACTTATCAATAAGTTCAAAAGCATTTATGATATGGGCGTAAAGGGCTTCGGGCTTTTGCTTGATGATATTCCGTGGGAGTTTCAGTATGAGGAAGATGCAAAGGCTTTCGAGGGTATAGTTGATGCTCATATTAAACTTGTAAACGATACGTATAATGCACTTAAAAATATTGATAGTGAAATAAAACTAACTGTTTGTCCCACTCAATATAGTGGTGACGAAAACGGATACTATGTTTCAAAATTTGGCAAGGGT
>JAZRFO010000014.1:0-4487 GCA_045643685.1 Acutalibacteraceae bacterium | reverse complement strand
TCATAATAAATACTGTCGCCTGCGCTTAAAACCTCGTAGTGTTCACCAACCTGAACCTTCAACTTACCGTCAATAACAATGTCAAGCTCCTGACCTGCGTGGGTTGTAAGCTCAATATCCCGGTGTTGTTTTTCTTCATCATAAACACTATGAACGAAAAGAGGCTCCGCAATTTTATTTTTGAAAGCAGAGGCAAGGTTGAAGTAAGTCATACCGTGGGCTTTTTCAATCTTCTGACCCTTACCCGCTTTTGTGTAAACGTAGTTTGAAAGCTTGGGGCTATTACCCTCAATAATGCTTGTAACGTCAACGTTGAATGCAAGTGCACAACGGTAAATAAAAGCGAAGTTAAGGTCACTTTCACCATTTTCACAAGCAAGATATTCACTTTCACTAACGTCGGTTTTAATTGCCATTTCGGCAACGCTTAAGTTTTCGATTTCTCGAAGTTCCTTGATACGCGCTGCCATTTCCTTGATTTTAAAATCAAGACCGGTAATTTTTTCCATAAATTATCCTCCTGTAATTCGGCGGGACGAAAAAAACAAGAACTCGTCCCAAAGATAATCTTTGAGACGAGTAATAAAACAAATTTATACCCGCGGTACCACTCAAATTGCAGTTTAGAACTGCCACTCTCAAGGTCAGACAACCTCTATGCATTTACGCAGCAATCACGGAGAGGTTCTACTGAGCGAACGCCTTTCTTCCTCCCGGCTCGGAAACTACAAACATCAGCAACCCAACCTGTGACTTGCACCAACCGTCACTTCTCTGTAAGGTGAATTTACCGCGCCCTTTTCTTCAACGCCTTTAATATTCAAATTTCCTCAAAGATACCACATCTGCCCTGTTTTGTCAAGAGCAGATGCTTATTAAGTTTAAAATTTCCGTCGGATTACAGTTTATTTCTGATGATTTTTCCGCTGATTGTTTTGGGAAGCTCATCTCTGAAAACAACTATACGGGGGTATTTATAAGGAGCAGTATTTTTCTTTACATAATCCTGAATTTCCTTTTTAAGTTCTTCGGTGGGTTCAGTACCCTTTGTAAGAACAATACTTGCTTTAACTACCTGTCCCCTTACCTCATCGGGTGCGGCAGAAACGCCACACTCAAGAACATAGGGAAGTTCCATAATAACATTTTCGATTTCGAAGGGTCCTATGCGGTAGCCTGATGATTTAATAACGTCATCCACACGACCAACGTACCATAAGTAACCATCCTCGTCACGCCATGCAGTATCACCTGTGTGATAAAGACCGTCGTGATAAACCTCTCTGGTTTTTTCCTCGTCGTTATAGTAGCCGAGGAAGAGACCACAGGGAACGTTTTCATCGGTGTGAACTACGATTTCACCTGTTTCACCGTCTGCCACAGGGTGACCGTCGGGGTCAACAATATCAATATCATAAAGAGGTGTGGGTTTACCCATAGCACCGATTTTAATGGGTGTACCATTAAGGTTCGCAATGGAAAGAGTAGTTTCAGTCTGACCAAATCCCTCGTGAACACGAAGCCCTGTTGCTTTTTCAAACTGCTTGAAAACCTCGGGGTTAAGAGCCTCACCGGCAGTTGTTGCATGTTTAATTGAGGAAAGGTCGTACTGGGAAATATCCTGTTTAATAAGCATTCTGTACATTGTGGGAGGTGCACAGAAAGTTGTTATATTGTACTTCTGGAACATGGGAAGAATCTTTGAAGCATCGAAACGCTCAAAGTCATATACGAAAACCGCACCTTCGCAGAGCCACTGACCGTAAAGCTTACCCCAGAGAGCTTTACCCCAACCTGTTTCAGATATGGTAAAGTGGATACCGTCACGCTCAACACAATGCCAATATTTAGCTGTGATGAAGTGACCCAAGGGGTATTTGTGAGAATGAACAGCGATTTTGGGATAACCTGTTGTTCCCGATGTAAAGAACATAATCATGGGGTCGTCGCCACAAGCGCTATCCTCATCACGCACAAAACGACGGCTGAAAAGACCGTATTCATTATCGAAATTATGCCAACCGTCTTTTTCACCGTTAGCGACGATTTTAACTTTAAGCGAAGGACTGTTTGCCTGAGCCTCGTCAATGTTTTCGGTTGCCTTGCCGTCTGCAGTAGCAATAACCGCAGAAACACCCGCAGCATTGAAACGATACTCGTAATCATGAACCACAAGCTGATTTGTAGCGGGAATTGCAACGGCACCAAGCTTGTGAAGACCGAGAATAGCAATCCAGAACTGATAGTTTCTCTTAAGAACAAGAAGAACTCTGTCGCCTTTTTTGATGCCGAGAGATTTGAAGTAGTTTGCCGCCTGAGAAGAAGCCTCTTTAATATCCTTGAAAGAAAATCTTCTTTCGGTCATATCGTCTGCAATGTGGAGCATTGCAAGTTTCTCAGGATATTTTCTGCCTATCTGGTCAACAACGTCAAAAGCGAAGTTGAATTTATCTTCATTATGGAATTTAATACTGTCGCAAACCCCGTTTTCATCAACGGTTGTTGTGATGAATTTATCAACAATAAGTTTTTCCTCAACAGGTGCTTTGCCAACGTTTACGGAGCTCATATGCTCATCGGCAATTTTTTCATCCTCTGCCATAACCATAGCAAGGAAAACACAGTCTTCACCATTAACAGCAATCATACCGTGAGGTGTTGAGCTCTTGTAATAAATACTGTCACCCTCGTGAAGAACTTCGATATTATCACCAATCTGAACCTTAAGAGTACCCTTTATAACAAGGTCAAACTCCTGACCCGAGTGGGTTGTAACCTCAATGGGTTTAGACTGAAGTTCACTTGAATATTCGTACTTAACCCAGTAAGGGTTAGCAAGTTTCTTTTTAAATTTGGGGGCAAGGTTCTGAATAAGAATGCCCTCCTCGTTGGCGGTGGTTACACCTTCACCACAACGGGTTACGTTATAAGAAGAAAGCTTTGCACTCTGTCCTTCAAGCAAATCGGTGATTTCAACACCGAAAGCAAGAGCGCATTTGTGAATAAATGTAAAGGGCATATCCTCTTTCCCCTCTACAAAAGAGGTGTATTCATCAAGAGAAACCTCTGTCTTTTGTGCCATTTCTTCAGCAGTAAAGCCGTAAATATCGCGAAGCTCGGAAATACGTTTAGCTACCTCTGCCAATTTGTTAGCTGTTGAATTGTCGACCATAACTTTTCATCCTTTCAAAAAAGAAATAATCAAAAACGCACAAATAAAAAATCCCAAAGTAAAGATTCAACCTTACTTTGAGACGAATAAACTTTATCCGCGGTACCACTCAAATTGCAATATAAAATTGCCACCTCAGGAGTCCATCAACTCCGTTGCACTAACGCAGCATTCTCGGAAGGCGCCTAGTAAAATAAATCGTCCGGACCTTCGGCTCGGAAGGGATGGGTCAATGAAAAAACAAGTTATCGGCTCACAGCAACCGCCGACTCTCTGAAAACTGATAATTTCGACCGTCTTCGTCACAGCTTTTATTTGTGATATTTTCAATTTGCAAAGAGGTTAACACATTGAAAAACAATTGTCAATAGTTTTTTTAATATTTTTACTATATATAAGGAAAAATACAAAATAATTGTTGACAAAAAGATAATTTGATGATATTATTGCTCACATATTCGTAAATGCGATGAAGGAATTACGTGTTTTTGACCCGACACTACAGAGAGTTGGCGGTTGCTGTGAGCCAATGTGTTTCAAAAATTCGGTCTCGTTCCGGAGCAGAGTTTCCCAACCCCTTACGGTGCATAAGAGACTACGGCGGCCCCGTTACCATGGCTACAGGCTTTATGGAGCCTTAATGAGTGACTGCTTTTGCAGTAACCGGGGTGGTACCGCGGATTTTTAAAAATTCGTCCCTGAGATAAGGTTTATTATCTCAGGGACTTTATTTGTGCAATTTTTCATTACATTATATGTTTTATACTGAAAGGATGAGTAAAGTGAAAAAAATTATCATTTCCGACATCACACTTAAAAAGATTTCAGAGGACAGAGCTGTATCCTTACTATTCAGAGAAAAATCAGCAATTGCAAACTGTGCCGATAAAATCGGTGTAGATGTAATTGAAATTCCTGCAGTAAAATCCCCTGCCGAAGACAAAATTATCTATAAAACAATTGCACAGAACGTGCAGAACGCAATTTTTGCAATCCCCGTTGGCTTCAGCAGTGAAGATGTTGCTGTTGCTTGGGAATGCATAAAGGATGCCCAAAACCCCCGTCTTCAGGTTGAGCTTCCTGTTTCCACAATTCAGATGGAATACACATATCACGTAAAACAGGCAAAAATGCTTGAAAAAATTTCAGCACTTATCAAAACCGCAAAGGAATTTTGTGCTGACGTTGAATTTTCTGCACTTGATGCAACAAGAGCCGATGCAGATTTCCTTGTTGCAGCAGCAAAGCAGGCAGAGGCTGCAGGTGCAGGTGTAATCACAATCTGTGACAATGCAGGCGCTTCAACTGCCGACGA
>JAZRFO010000013.1:0-4696 GCA_045643685.1 Acutalibacteraceae bacterium | reverse complement strand
AATGTCATTTATACCGATAAGAATACTGAGTATGGTAGGCTTCAGGTTAAGACATTCTTCAAACCATCTGCCATAAAGGTCAGCTATTCTGTCACCCGAATTACCACGGTTGAAAACCTCAATATTTTTATTAAGATTATCTGCATACATTTCCGAAGCGAGTATGTACTGATAACCGTGACCGTGTACGTGATTAAGGTCTGAGTGTCGTCCCCTGTTACCGTCGGTAATAGAGTCACCCTGAAAAAGAACAACATCGTTTTCTTTAACCTTCAGCATAGGCATCACCCTTTTTACTTGTTAGTAAAAGCATAACATTTACAATAATTTGTGTCAATCGAAAAAAGAAAAACGGTATGTTCAGAGCCTGAACATACCGTAAAATTTTTAATCTTCGACGTTGCCTGACTTAACTGCTTCAAAGTCCTCAAGAATTTCTTTTGAGGGAGGTGCGGTAATAAGAGAAACCACAACTATACAAATTGCAGAGAAGATAAATGCGGGAAGAAGTTCATAGATAGCAAATGGGCCACCAAGTTTGCTGATACCCAATTTCCAGATAAATACCATTGCGGCACCGCCTACCATACCGGCGATAGCACCTGCTCTGTTGGTACGTTTCCAGAAAAGTGAAAGTATCATAAGAGGTCCGAATGTAGCACCGAAACCTGCCCAAGCGAAGGAAACGATACCGAAGATTACGCTATCTTCGTCAAGAGCGATAACTGCAGCAACAATTGCAATAACAAGAAGTGTAATTCTTGACATTCTCATAACCTGTTTGTCAGTTGCACCCTTTTTGAAAATACCCTGATAGATATTTTTAGCAAAAGCAGATGCGGCAATAAGAAGGTAAGAGTCGGATGAACTGATAGTAGCCGCAAGAATACCTGCCATTATGAAACCTGCAATGATGGGTAAGAAACCTGATGAAAGGAATGTAGTTGTAAGAGTGATGAAGATGTTTTCTGCATCTGCGGATGTTGTAAGGGCTGTGGGGAACAAGCTTCTGCCCACAACACCAATGAATACTGCAACGGCAAGAGAAATAACAACCCATACCATAGCGATTCTTCTTGATGTTTTAAGCTCCTTTTCCTTACGGATAGCCATAAAGCGAAGAAGAACCTGGGGCATACCGAAGTAACCGAGACCCCATGCAAGCATTGAGCAGATTTTAAGAACACCATAGGGTGCTTTTTCGCCGAACTGGGGAACACCATTTACGATTTCCTGAACACCATTAGCGTCAACTGTGGGTTGAGCGATGTTAAAGAACTCAAGGAAGCCGGGGAATTCTTTTACATTTTCGAAAACCGCATCAAGGCCACCTGCGTTAACAATACCCATAATAACAACAACGCCAAGGGCTACGAACATAACGATACCCTGCATAAAGTCAGATGCACTTTCCGCAAGGAAGCCACCGAGAATTGTGTACACAAGAACGAACACGGCACCAACCAACATCATGGGAATGTAGGGAAGGTCGAAAAGTGTTGAGAAAAGTTTACCGCATGTAACAAAACAGCTTGAAGCGTAAACTGTGAAGAAAACAAGAATAAAAAGAGCAGCAATTGAAACAATAACTTTCTTTTTCTCGCGGAAACGGTTTGAGAAGAACTCGGGCAATGTAATAGAGTTGTTTGCTCTGATACTGTAACGTCTGAGTCTTTTTGAAACAATAAGCCAGTTAAGGTATGTACCCACAGCAAGACCGATAGCAGTCCATGAAGCATCAGCAAGACCGCACCAGTAAGCAACACCGGGAAGACCCATAAGAAGCCAACCACTCATATCGGAAGCCTCAGCACTCATAGCGGTAACCCAAGGACCTAATGAACGCCCACCAAGGAAATAGTTTTCTGAACTTTTGTTAGCTTTCTTTGCGAAAACCAAACCAATCACAACAACGGCAGTCATATAAACTATCATTGCAATAAGAATCTGCAATGTTTTTATGCCATCGCCTGCGAAAAGGTCTTTAAGCATATTCGCATCCATATTTTTCACTCCTGAATATCTTAATATTTGCTAATAATACCATATAATGTATAAATATTCAATAGTTTTTATAAACCAAATTATGCTTCAACATAACAAAGTGTGAGCCTGTCGCCATACAATGTCACAATATCAATATCCTTATAAATTCGGTTCGCCACCTTCTGGAAGAGATCGCAATCTTCCTCATCATACACTTCAAAAGCCACTATAACATAGTTTGTCTCAGATTCTTTGAAAGCATCACAAATATCATCAAGTGCATTCTCCGAAGAACAAGCCTTAAAACGCCCTGCAACCATTATTATATTCTCGGTACATTCAGGGAAAATACCCACATATTCCGGTTTATCAAGCTGCAAGTCATCAGAATAACCGAAGCGCATAAGCTCCATTACTCCATCTGTTTTATTCTCTCTTGCAGGTGTACAGTCCACGTTATACCATTCACCCGAAATAAGAACCGCATTCCACGTATGACCATTATCCTCATCCTCGGATGCCAAAGAATATTTTTCAAAGCATTTTAAACCATTCATATTACAAAGAAGTGAATAAATATTTGCAAAACCATCGCAATTTGTTTCACCCTCAACGGCAGTACAGAGATAGTTAAGTGTTCTGTCAACATCCGCGGAGCCATACTCGATATTTTCATCCACATATCTGTAAATCGCTCTGGCTTTTTCAATATCCGTGGCATTATCCGAAAACTCTAAATCCCATTCACTTGCCGTATCCACCGCTTTTTGAACTGCATTTGTTCTTTCTGCAGAAAAATTCTTAACAGCAAACAAATCGCCTTTTACCGATTCCGATTCGGGCTTAAAAACTATAAACTCGGTGAAAGTCATTTCAAAATCATACAATTCCCAATCCACATTCTGTTGAAGAAATGGTGAATCAAGAGCCATAAAATCAACTATATTTTCCATTGTATTATCTGTATCAGCCAGAATTTCTTCATCAACGAAAATATATATGTAGTTATGGTCGAATGCATATTCCAAAGCGTTATAAACCACTTTTTCCTCTTCAGTTAAGGTATCGTAATAAACCCTACTATTATAAATATCCTTTTGAGGCTTATATTCTTTAATTTCATCATAAGTGAGATTAATACTGCCCTCGCCGAATTCAATATCTTCGGAAAAGCAAAACCTTTGAATATCTTTCCACTCGGTGACCTGTTTTTCACGTTCCTTAACCAATGCTATCGCACCCACGGAAATCAAAGCAATAACTATACTTGTAACAATAGCGGGTATGATTATAAAAAGTTTCTTCTTCCCTTTCATAAAATTACCTCCAATATGATTTTACAAAAACATTCTAACACATTAAACAAGTCAAAACAACAAAAATCCTTAAGTATTTATAAGTTAAAATCACCAAAAACACGGCTCATTTTTTGTGCCGTGTTTTTTATTGTCCATATTGCAATTAGGTTTGAAATAAATTATCATAAAATCAACCCCAAACAATATAGGGAAGGATGATTTTTTATGAAAATTACATTTATGGGTGCGGGAAGCACCGTTTTTGCTCGTAACGTTATCGGTGACTGTATGTGTACAGAAGCACTTCGCGACAGCGTTTTTGCTCTTTATGACATAGACGGTCAACGTCTTGAAGAAAGCCGCACTATTCTTGAAGCAATACGTCAGTCAAAGGGCGGTTATGGTAAAATCGAATGTTACCTTGGTGTCGAAAACCGCAAGGATGCACTCCGCGGTGCGAATTTCGTAGTTGATGCCATTCAGGTTGGTCTTTATGACCCCTGTACCATTATAGATTTTGAAGTACCTAAAAAATACGGTCTTCGCCAGACAATCGGTGACACTTTAGGCATTGGCGGTATTATGCGTGCATTACGTACAATCCCCGTACTTGAAGACTTCGCCCGTGATATGGAAGAAGTTTGCCCCGATGCACTTTTCCTTAACTACACAAACCCCATGGCGATGCTTTCGGGTTATATGCAAAGATACACAGGTGTTAATACCCTCGGTCTTTGCCACAGTGTGCAGACCTGCTCATCCGACCTTTTTGAACAATTAGGTATGCAGGATAAGCTTGAAGGTAGAAAAGAGCTTATTGCCGGTATCAACCACATGGCTTGGCTTCTTGAAATCAAGGACAAAAACGGCGTTGACCTTTACCCTGAAATCAAATCAAAAATTGACGAAAAACTCGCCGACCCTGATTTCACCAACAAGGTTCGTCTTGAATACATCAAAAACTTCGGATATTATTGTACTGAATCAAGTGAACACAACGCTGAATACAATATGTTCTACATCAAGAGCAAATACCCCGAGCTTATTGAAAAATACAATATTCCTCTTGACGAATATCCCAGACGTTGCGTAAACCAGATTGAGGGTTGGAAAAAAGAATACGCAGAAATGCTCGAAAAGGGCGTAAAAGAACACAACCGTTCAAACGAATACGCTTCACATATTATGGAATCAATCGTTACAAGCAAGCCTTACCAGATTGGCGGTAACGTGCTTAACACAAACCACCTTATTTCAAACCTCCCTGCAGAGGCTTGTGTTGAAGTGCCCTGTCTTATTAATGGCAATGGTGTTCATCCTTGCTCCGTTGGTGCTTTGCCCGTTCAGTGTGCGGCAATGAATATGACAAATATTAACGTTCAGCTTCTTACAATTGAAGCCGCAAAAACCAA
>JAZRFO010000012.1:0-1979 GCA_045643685.1 Acutalibacteraceae bacterium | reverse complement strand
CATCTCTCTGAAGGTCAGGGATGTTAAGAACACCACAGTTGCACATTGTTGATTTAACCTTGTAAAGGCTCTTTGTAACGTTGTCACGGAGTGAACCTGCATATGTTACGTAAGAGTCAACGCCCTCTTCGAATGAAAGCTTTGACTGACCGCCGAGGTCATATCTCTGCCAGTTACGAGCTCTGTTTGAGCCTTCACCCCAGTACTCTTTAACGTAAGTACCGTTAATGTTGAGCTTGGGTGTGGGGCTTTCGTCAAAACGAGCAAAGTATCTGCCGAGCATCATAAAGTCAGCACCCATAGCAAGTGCAAGTGTCATATGATAGTCGTGAACGATACCACCGTCAGAGCAAATCGGAACGTAAACGCCTGTCTCTTTGTAGTATTCGTCACGTGCTGCAGCAACCTCGATAAGTGCAGTAGCCTGTCCACGGCCGATACCCTTTGTTTCACGGGTGATACAGATTGAACCGCCGCCGATACCAACCTTGATAAAGTCAGCACCTGCATCTGCAAGGAAACGGAAGCCGTCACGGTCAACAACGTTACCTGCGCCAACCTTTACTGTGTCGCCGTATTTTTCACGGATGAATGCGATTGTGCGCTTCTGCCACTCTGTGTAGCCCTCAGATGAGTCGATACAGAGAACGTCTGCACCTGCCTCAACGAGTGCGGGAACACGCTCCTCATAGTCACGGGTGTTGATACCTGCGCCAACCATATAACGCTTCTGACTGTCAAGGATTTCCTGAGGATTCTCCTTGTGCTGAGAATAGTCCTTACGGAAAACGAAGTACATAAGCTTGCCGTTATCGTCAATAATGGGGAGAGAGTTGAGCTTGTTTTCCCAGATGATGTCATTAGCCTCTTTGAGAGTTGTTGTTGCAGGGGCAGTAATGAGCTTCTCAAAGGGAGTCATAAACTCAGTAACCTTAAGGTCAAGGGGCATACGGCTGATGCGGTAGTCACGTGATGTAACCACACCGAGGAGCTTGCCGTTTGCAGTACCGTCATCAGTAACTGCCATTGTTGAGTGACCGAGTGTGTCATAAAGGTTAACAACATCACCGAGTGTGCTGTCGGGGCAAAGGTTTGAATCGCTGATAACGAAACCTGCCTTGTAATTCTTAACTCGTGCTACCATTGCTGCTTCGTCCTCGATTGACTGTGAACCGAAGATGAATGACATACCGCCTTCCTTAGCAAGGGCAATAGCAAGTGTATCGTTTGAAACGGACTGCATAATAGCAGATACCATAGGAATGTTAAGTGTGATGGGTGATTCCTCTTCACCCTTTCTATATTTGCAGAGAGGTGTGCTCAGGTCAACATTGTTAGGAATGCAATCGGGACCTGTGTAACCGGGGATGAGTAAATATTCGCTGAATGTTCTTGATGGTTCTGTGCAATAATGAGCCATAACTATCTCTCCTCACATTATGATTTTTTATTACCTTACATTTTACTTTTATTTTGGAATAAAGTCAACTATAAAATATGACGATTTATGACTTTTTTTTGAAGGTAAATTATTGTAAAATGCCATATTCTATGATAATATTATTACTATTGAATTCTCGCATTTTTTGAGATGTATTTAAAGAGGTGTGTTATGGCGCATTTTGAAATCGACTTTCACGATAAAAATAGTGAAAGATATATGACAAACTGGCGTGTTAACCAGATTACAAAAGACCTTTATCGCAAGTTTGTTATTGCTGATAGTGTTGATACAGGCGATTTTTACTACCGTGACGGACAGTATAGCTTCGAGGAGAGAGATAAGGGCGAGTGGGTACCCTTTAAAGCCGCAGCTGATTTCTGGGGCTATAAGGAGTGCTATTGCTGGTTCAAGCAGACTGTTAAAATCCCTGAAAGCTTCAAGGGTCAGCACGTTATTTACAACTTTAAGCCTTATTATGGCGAGTGGAATCACGGCACTAACCCACAGTTTATTGTTTACATAAACGGTAAGCTTG
>JAZRFO010000011.1:0-5979 GCA_045643685.1 Acutalibacteraceae bacterium | reverse complement strand
TAAAGACATTATATTCTTGTTTCTTCCCCTTTGTCAACCTGACGGGGCTTTTTTGTGGTTTATTCATAAACAGACCAACTGACATTTGATGAAAAGCGATAGCGTATCATAAAATTTATTTATAACTTTGCAGTGCGATATAATTATTACAAATTAAGCGACCGCATGTGGTCGGTAGCGAACGGTAGCGATGGCATACGGTCGCATACGATGGCAGCCGATATAGATATAGAAATAGATATAGATATTGATATAGAAATAGAAAAAGATATAGATAAAGATAATGAGAAGGATAAAGTTGCGGATATGGAAAATAGAATCTGTGGTTTTCAAAAAATGCAAATGCAGAATGCAAAATTGAGGGGCGCGTTGCGCCGAAACTCCTAACTCCTCACTAAAAAACCCGCCCGTAGGCGGTTTTTATCTTCCCATAACTTCAAGTGGGTCAGTATTGTTTCCTTTATAAATAATTTCAAAATGCAAATGACTTATTTCATCTTTCTCGCAAGGGATTTCACCTAAATATCCGATAAGTGAACCTGCGTTAACGGAACTGTTTTCTTTTATTTCAAGGGTTTCCTTATTAATTCCGCAATATCTTGCAACTACTTCATTTCCGTGGTCAATTTCCACTACCGTACCATACAGAGCATCGTCATAAATTTTTGTAACTTTACCTGTGGCAATAGATTTTACCTGAGTACCGCTATCCCCTGAAAAATCAATGGCGGCGTGGGTTCGCCAGTCACCCATTGTGGGATTATAAACAGGGGTATTGGGATTATAGTCCTTACTGATGTCCGTACCTATGGGCAATACAAAACTATCCGTAAAAGGTTTTGCGTATTCGGTGGGTTTTTCGGTAGTTTCAGGAAGGGTCGTTTCCTCCGATTCGGGCTCGGTATCAAATCTTTCGTCGGGAACATCCGTTAAATTCTGACGCACCTCAAAATCAGGTTCTTCATTTTCCGTATAACTCATGGTTGCGGTGGGTAATGTAAAGTTATCCTCGGGGAATGTTACGTTAATATCATTGATAGCTTTGTTTGCCGTAAGCCTTGCACTGAGTGCACCGCCAATGGCTAAAAGAATTGCCAAGGCATAGGCAATTTTTATTCCGCTCATTTTTGGCATTTTAGGTTTTAGGCTTTTGATAAATAGAATTTCCTTCAAAGATTTTTTTGTGGGTTGTTCTTCTTCGGGCTTTGGCGAGAGATTATCCTTTTTTTCGTCCATAATTAAAACTCCTTTTATTTGTTGCTTTAATTATTGACTTAAATACCAAAAATATTCATAGTAACGTTTATAAACGGAAAATGCACCAACTGAGGGGACAGTCGGTGCATTTCCGACACAAAGTATAACACTCTGTGTCAAGGGTTTACTTGAGGAGGGGTTAGTTTCTGAAAACAGAAACTATGTACAAGTACTCGCGTGCGGCTCCCTTTCCAAGTACAATGAGAGTATAGCATATAGAGAAAGTCTAATAATTAATAATCTGTGAATAAATTGAAAACTTTGCAGAAATCTGATACAAAACTTCCGAAAAACGACAGTAAAACAACAAAATATCCAACAAGTGTCGAAAAACACAAACTTTGTTCCACGTGGAACAAGAATAATTAGAAATGAGGAATTAGGAATGAGGAATTAGGAATTTTGGGACCTGCGGTCGGCAATTATATGCCCTTTAATTTTGTATTCTGTATTTTGAATTTTTAAAAAACCGCCTGACTTTTGGTCAGACGGTTTTTAAAATTATTTTTTACCTGCTTTTGCCTTTTCCTTAGCTTCTTTTTTAGTTTTCTTTGCGGCTGCCTTCTGAGCTTTGATTCTGTCATTTTCTGCTTTTTCAGCGGCGGCTTTTCTTTCTTTTTCTACACGCTCTTTTTCAAGTGCTTTATCGTTACGGATTTTTGCATCTTTGTAAAGCAACTCAATATCACCAAGGTGTGAATAGTTTTCTTTTTGAATAAGAAGCTTTTCTGCATCAAGGAATGGCTTTGCTGCTCTGTTGAAGTTTGCTTGAACATCGGAAATAACTTTGGAAATTTCGGCAGTTTCTTTGAGCTCTGTTTTCAATGCAGTAATTTTTTTGTTGATTTCTTTAACCTTTTTGTCGTTGTGGTTTTTCTTGGCTTTTCTTAATTCTGCGGTAAAGAAGTTAAGACGTTTTTCAATCATATCTTCCTTATCGTAGTTTTTTTGTAAAAGTGAATAATCAGGACGAGCGAAGTCTTCGCTGTTGCTGAAGGATTTCTGAATAGCCTTGCAAGCGTAAACTTTCTGTCTTGCAATTTCTATAAGAGCTTTACGGGTTTCTTTTTCGTCCTTAGTGCTCTTGGGTAAAGCTTTTGCGCGACTGAGGTTGGCTTTTTCTTCGTCGATGGTCATTTCAAGAAGACCTTCAAGACCTTTGTCGTAAATCGCTTTGCTTTCTTCAACTTGTTTCTGGAAGGGAATAGTATCAAATTTATCTAATTCCTCGCAAACAAGTTTAGCGATTTCAATTTCTTCATTGAACTCTTTATCTGCGAGATATGCCTTTTTAGCGGCTTTTCTTGCATCTTTATCTTTTAAGGATTTGTATGTTTTCTTATCAAGAATTTTGGGTTCTGCAACAACCATCTCTCTTGATTTACGGATAAGCTCAAGAGTTTCAACCAAATCTCTGTCGCTAAGAACACCGTTACCGTAATCTTCAAACATTGCACGAATTTTGAGAATGCGGATAACTGCTTTCTGTTTTCTTTCGTTGAAGTCGTACCAGATGTAAGGGATAACGTTAAGCAACGCACCGAATGCGGAAAGAACGATAAGCACCTTAATAAGGCTTCCTAAAACTTCGGGGTCATAAAGGGCGGAGTAAGCGTTGTTGTAGTTGTCCTGACCGGCTGCTAACTGCTCTGAAAGAAGTTGACCGACTGTTTTACCGTCACCCAACATACGATTGAGAATTTCGGGATTTGATGTAACAAGCGCGGCATTTTTCTTTGTGATGCCGCCGTTTTCGTAAACAACGGGAAGTACAAAGGAGAAAATAAGATTTAATACAGTACCGATTGTAGCAACTGCGGAGAACATACCATCAATTCGTTCGCCTGTTTTATACTGCTGATAGTCGCGGATATCTGCCTGAATAGAAGGATTAAGAATATGAGCGAAGGAGCCCATAAGAGCGTTGAGATACAAACAACCCATAATAAGCCAGATAGTGATATCAGCTGTAACGTCTTTTACAAACAGAAGCATCATTAAGATGAATAATACGTTGAAAAGGTTAGTTACAACAAGAACGGATTTTTTACCCCATTTACGGATACAGAAGGGTGCTGCGAGCATACCCCAGAGGGAGGCATTACCGTAAACTGTAACAACTAAACTATAGTCAGCGCCTGAGCAACCGCCGCCGTAGTTGTAAACCCAGTACATAATATTACCATAGGATGCTTCAAGGAAACCAATCCATCCAGCAAGGGAAATAATCCAGAAATATTTGTTCTTTGCAACGGCTCTGAGAGCGTCGATGAACTTAATTTGTACAACGTGAGATCTTGCCTGAACAATCTTTTCTTCGGTATGTTTATATACAACAATACAAAGCAGAAGACCTCCCACCGTGAGAATAGGATAAAGGAATCTGTAAACACGGATATCCGTCATGTTTGTATCGAAGATGTATTTTGCAATAAGGGGGTTGACAAGGTTTACGATTGTAGGAGCGAAAGAATAAACTACACTCTTGATAGATGAAATATCCGCACGTTCCTGTGAGTTGGGTGAAAGAACGTGAATAAGATTTTCGTATGCATCGTAGAAGAAATAATAGAAGAAATGCAACCCTAGGTTCAGCAGCATTATAATTGCACACTTAATTATGTAAGCAAGGGATTCGCCGAATAAGTTTATGTCACCAAAGGGTCCGTTAAGGGCATTATATGGGAACCAGACCAGTGTGGTACATATAATTGCGGCAGGAAGTGCCATTGTTACAATGTAGGGTCTGTATTTACCGGCTTTTTTACGTGTGTTGTCAACGATGTTGGCACGTATACCGGTAAGAGGAATGTTTGCAAGAACTGCAATAACGTACATAATGTACATATCTGTGGGGTCGACACCTAATGTACTTGAGAGTAAAACGTTGTTTGAAGAAAGCAAACAAGCAGAACCCATAGTAATAATCATATAGGCACCGATACCGCCGCCAGAATAAGCGGCAATTTCTTTGAAGGGGACAAAACGCCCTGCCATGGGTGTTTTCCAATATGTTTTAAGCTTGGAAACACCGTCTACGGCTTTTTGTTTTAAATCCATACTTGTTCTCCTTAAAATGGGATTTGTTTACACATAAAGTAATTATAACATAAAATAAGGTGTTGTTCAAGAGGGAAATGGAGAAGAAAAATGATATGTTTCACGTGAAACAAATATGGTGAGGAATTATAAATTTCGTGACTGCGTCAGCAATTTATAATCCGGCGTTAGCCCCGGAACTTTCAACCTTCCACTTTCAACCTGCAACTCTTTAAAATCGGCTTTATCCCATAATTTTGCATTAAAAAACCGCCCGACCTTTTGGTCGGACGGTTTCATGTTATTAATTAGTCTTCATCATCGTCAAGTTTTGCATCTGCAATAACTTTTTCGGCAATGTTTGCGGGAGCATCTTCGTATCTTGCAAATTCAAGTGTGAAGTAGCCACGTCCTGCAGTTACTGAACGGAGTGCAATAGCAAAGTCTGCCATTTCTGCCATGGGAACTTCTGCAACAAGCTCCTGAGTTTTGGTTTCCTCTGCGGGGCCCATACCTAAAACTCTACCGCGACGTTTGTTAACGTCACCGAGGATATCACCAAGGTTATCATCGGGGATATAGGCTCTGAGTGTGCCGATGGGCTCAAGGATTGTGGGCTTAGCCTCGGGGATAGCGGCTTTGAAAGCTACTCGAGCTGCCATTTTGAATGCCATTTCGGAGGAGTCAACAGGGTGGTAAGAACCGTCGTGAAGACAAGCTTTGATACCAACCATGGGGTAACCTGCAATAAGACCGCCTGCTACACATTCGCGTAAGCCTTTTTCAACTGCGGGGAAGAAGTTCTTGGGAACTGCACCACCAACAACTTCGTCAGAGGTAAATACAAATTCTTCTTCGCCTGAGTAGGGCTCGAAACGAATGAATACGTCACCGAACTGACCATGACCACCGGACTGTTTCTTATGACGTCCTTGTTTATCAACAACCTTGCGGATTGTTTCTCTGTAAGCAACACGGGGAGCGGTAAGTTCAACTTCAACACCGTATTTGTTTTTAAGCTTGGAAACGATGGTTTCAAGGTGCTGGTCACCAAGACCTGAAACAACCTGTTCCTTTGTTTCTTTGTTTGTATAGAAAATCATGCAACCGTCTTCTTCAGCAAGTTTGTTAAGACCTGAAGCAACTTTATCTTCCTCGCCCTTCTTAACAACGTTTACTGCCATTGAGTAGCAGGCGATGGGATAATCAACTCCTGCAAGTTCAACGGGATTCTTAGCATCGCACATTGTGTCGCCTGTTTTGAAGCCACCGAGCTTTGTAACAACACCGATGTCACCTGCAACGATTTCGGCTGCTTCTTCCTGTTTGGCACCTTTAACGAAAACGATTTTACCCATTTTTTCTTCTTCTTCGGTACGTGCGTTGTAAGCCTTTGTAGCAGGAGTAATTTTACCTGAAACAACCTTAAAGAAGGACATTTTGCCAACGAAGGGGTCGGAAACTGTCTTGAAGCAGATAGCAGCAAGGGGTTTATTTTCATCACATTCAATATCACCTTCGCCCTTGGGTGCCGGAGCAAGCTTTGTGATACCGTTCATAAGAAGGTCAACCGCATCGGTTGTAAGACCTGAACAAGCGTATACGGGAACAACAGTACCGTCTTTAACACCCTGTGAAAGACCGAATACGATTTCGTCGTGAGTGAATTCTTCGCCTTCAAAG
>JAZRFO010000010.1:0-2982 GCA_045643685.1 Acutalibacteraceae bacterium | reverse complement strand
GCATCCATCCAGAAAGCATCAGTCTGTTTGTAAATTGAATCATCAATTCCGTCAAGGATTTCAATGATTTCATCAGAAGTCCTCGTGTGGGTAGGTCCTGCAACTTCCAATACAGTGTAAGAGCTCTTTTTTACATTTTCGGGGTAAACACAGTCCATAATCCAGTTTCTGAAAACGTTGAATCCCTTGAGTGGGTTATCGTTGTCATAGAAGCTGATTGAAACAAGGGGAGAACGAACACTCTCACCGGGGAGCAGATAAGCATTGAAATTCTCTTGTTTTACGGATATGTTAGTGTTTCCGTCTGTTTCGGAAATAGCAGATGCCCATTGACCTGTCCAACCTATACCGAGAACAAAATTGAGGTTGTCGCCCTTAATATTGAAATAGGGGAGATAGCTTTCAGTCGGCTTACCATCAACACCACCGAATTTTCTTTCGGTTGAGTTAAGTGTTTTCTTGATAAGTGAAAAGTCACTTGCGGCGGTGTTGCTACCCATTGAGTAGTAGAGGTCTGCGCTGCCTGTGGAAAAGGCTGAATCGAGGGCATAGAAGTCACTTATAACACCGGAGTTGCCTTTGCCTGTATTTTTTATATATACAGTCCATTGGCAGGTGCCGTTGCCTTCAAACATAGTTGCTTCAACAGTTACTTCAAGGCCTGTTGCCTTGTTGGTCAAAACAATATCGGTAGTTTTGCCGCCAACATATTTGGTGTTTGCCTTGACTTCTGTTGCGTTCATTTCCCATTCTGTGGGGTTGAATTCTTTGCCGTCAACCTTAAAAGTGAATGGATATTTTTTATTACCACCAAAGAAATTATCATTGTACCACTTGTTGCAAAGCTCTTTTTCTTCAGTAGTTATTTTGATTTCCTCTGCGCTTATGGTGTCGAACTGAATGTTCTCCTTATATTCAAGCGCCTTGATATTTTCAATATTCAAAACATAAACACCACCACAAGAAACTACGAAATAAATCAATGTGAAAATTATGTTGAGTACTTTGTTTTTGCTCTTGGCTTTTAAAATAAATGCAATTAACAGAATAATGGCCGACAAAGAAAATACAATGGTAAATGTTTTTATAATAACGTCTTCGTTGAGGAGATATTCCTCGTTGTGCATTACGTTAACACTTGCGTTAATGCCCCATATTAAGCCGTGAAACATTGCATTACCCGATAAAAATGCAATCAACTTTCCAATCCAATTTGCATTTTTGAAAATTGATTTAATTAAAACTAAGACAAACCAACCAAGAGCAATACCGGAAATAACGTTGTAAAGCTGTACATTGAAATCATTTGCCATACCACGGAATATGTACCAAAGTGAATATGCTGAATAAATCAATAAACCTAATAGTATCGTGGTGAGACATATATCAAATATATCGTTGTTCTTAAGCTTTTTCATTTTTTCCTCCTTTTAAATCAATTCAGATGTGTGGGGGATTTTCGAGATTCTGGGTGAAGCGCCTGTAAGGTGTGAAATATCACGATATGGTGGTGTGTTATCATCAAACAATTCTTCTGGTATTTGTGAAGTCCAACCCGATTCATCAAAGTCGGGTGCTTGGATTCCGAATGCATACAGAACAATGGCTGAAATATCGCGGATGTTCATATTTTCTATTACAGTGTGTTTTACACCTTTTCCCGAAGCAGCAAAGGTGACATATTTTTCTGCGTCTGTCCAACCGCCGTGACTTCCGCCCTGGCCGTTACCGGGGTTAGTGCCGCCGTGGTCTGCAATAACAATGAATAAGGTATCATCAACGATTCCTGCATCCTCTGTGGCGGTGTAAACGTTATTTATGAGAACGTCAACCTCATTTATTCTTTGCAGGTGTTTGGGCGTACCATAACCATTCCTGTGACCTGCACCATCAACACTGTCGAATTGAATAAACAGGAAATCAGGCTTTTTGTCTTTTATGTAATCACAAATTATGGGTGTCAGCTCATCATCGTCGGCAGTATCGTGAGAAACGCCTAGATTATTTTCAACGATACCATTTGTAATGGGGTTCCAATCGCAATATGAACCAAGTTCTGATTCGGGATATATCTCTTTGATTCGTTTGAAAAGTGAGGGAAAAGGTGAATCTGTGGGGTAGGGCGTAGATTCAACAATTCCGTTTGTTAGTTTGTGTATTTCAGGTCCCACTCCTAGGAGCATTGAGCCCCAACATTCCGCACTTATTGAAGGATTGGATGACAGAGCGCCGTATGTTATAGCACCATTTTTGAATATGCGGTCAAAATTTGGCGTGATGGCATCCTTGAAAAATGAACCTGCACCATCAACACCTAACACAATCACATGAGAGTATTTTTTGCTCATAATTTTTGCTCCAAGTATTTAAAATATTTCATCTTAATTATAGTTTAATGGTATAAGTAAATCAATGTACTATTGTGCCAAAAAATAGGTTGAATGTTTGTGAAATCAATAAGAGAAAGCACCTGTGAAAATTCACAGGTGCTGTGACTATTTGGATAATTCAAATAAAATGGTGCTGTGCTTCGGCTTGTTGATTGTAATTGTGTCTGTTACGGTGTCGGATGCGTTGTTGCACAATAACTCCTTCACCTTGAATTTATGCGGTAGAAGTATGGTTACTTCACCATCTGTGGTTGTGTGAACACCGAGGAATCCGTTCGAACAGTAGATTACATTGTTGTCTTTGTTATAGCAGTGAATACCCATAGCTGTAAGAATATCCCTTAATTCGGATGTTGAGTAAAAATATTTCTCTTTAGTAGGCACCAGATAGGGAATGTCATTGCCTTTACAATGTTTTATAGCAGATAATCCGTATTCGGAGGGGGCAGGTGTGGTGAAAACAGCCGCTTTGTATTTGTGAATAACTTTTTGAGCATCTTCAACCATATATGTATCAAACGGAATACCCGTGTTGCCCATAGCCACGCGGATAACATTCACTGTATCTGTAAAAGGGGAGTTTCTCGGTGCA
>JAZRFO010000009.1:0-5058 GCA_045643685.1 Acutalibacteraceae bacterium | reverse complement strand
TAACCCCCTCTACCCCGTACCCAAGATTATGAATCTCGAGGATTGCAAAGCACTTATCAAAAAATTACAGAAGTAATAAGAAAAACCACTCACGATTTTGTGAGTGGTTTTTTTATTAGGAATTAGGAATGAGGAATTAGGAATTTTGGGGCACTTCGTGCCGATTGTAAAAGTGGCAAGTGGCAAGTTTCAAACTGAAAGTTAAAGGATTACAAAGCGAAGCCTCGCCCTCCTGCATAAGGATGGTGGCGAGACTTCGGATTAATTTACTTATTTTTCTTAACTATCAGCTTAAACACAACAATTCTCAAAAGTGATGCGATAATGATACCTGCGCCGATTGCGACACCCACCTCAACGGTTGTGAGTAAGTATTTACCCGCTTCAATGTAATTCTGCGATAACAGATTACTCATTGCGTAATAAAGTGTGCCACCGGGTACCAGGGCAATACAACCGGGAAGCAAGAATATTGTTGCAGGTGCTTTACAGATTCTTGCAAAAATTTCTGCAGCAAAGGCGGTTAAAAATGCCGCTAATGCATTGGGCCAGAAATCACCGCCTATAAGCTCACTCAAGGCGAAGTAACTCACACAAGCAATCAACCCGTCCAATGCGGCAAAAGGCAAACGTGACGGCTTTAAACGGAAAATAATGGCAAAGCCCACCGTACTGATTACACCGGCAATTATTTTAATTACGTAGGGCATCAATTTAACACACCCCCAAACACAATAATTGCGGCAATAAAGCCGAAGGCAACCATTACGGCAAGTAAAATTGCCTGTACTAGCTGAATAATTCCGGAAATTGTATCACCGAATAGCAAGTCGCGTACGGCGTTACCAAAGGCAAGACCGGGAATTACGAGCATAATGGTACCAATCATAATCATATCAAGGTTTTCACCGAAACCTAATTTATTAAGTCCGATACCAACTAAAGCGCCGAAGAATGATACAAGCGCCACATAGAAGAAATTACTGCTGAATTTAACCTTATGCAAATTAAATATCGAAACCACAAGTCCCGCAATGGCGGCTACAAGGGCATCTTCAATTCCACCGCCAAAGAATACAGCAAAACCACCCGCGGCAAGTACACCCCCAAGGAGTACAATATATCTTGAAAAGGGCTTATGGTTGATGATTTGGTCAATTTCTCCGTCAACGTCCTCAAGCTTTATCTTACCCTCGCAAAGCTTACGTGAAACATCATTGATTTTTTCAAGTCTGTACATATTGTTGGAGGTTTTATAAACTCGACGTATCTGTGATTTGCTTTTACCGTCGCTCATTCTTATATTTGCAATTATCAATGACGGAAGTGCAAAAACATCCGTACTCACTGCACCATAGGAATAACAGATACGTTCAACGGTATCCTCAATTCTGTGAGGTTCACCACCACATTTAAGTATATTTTCGCCAATATCAAGGGCTTTGGACAGGATTTCCTCAACGGAATATTTAGAAACATCCACATTTTCAAGGGGCATTATTTTATTTGCAAATTTATCTCTTTTCAAAATAACACCTCCATATTAAAGTGCGCGTTTTCTGTAATCAATGTAATCCTGTAAAATAAGCTCTGCCGCAACGGCATCAACAACGTTTTTGCGCTTCTTACCTCGAACATTATTTTCGTTAAGTATTTTGTGTGCGGAAACAGTAGTAAGTCGCTCGTCCCAGAAATCCACTTTAATCGAGCAACGTGATTTAACCAATTCGCCTAATTCCTCACAAGCCTCTGCCCTGAAGCCTTTTGACCCGTCCATATTACGGGGAAGACCGATAACTATAATCTCCGCCTTCTTTTCAGTAGCAATATCAACGATTTTTCCTGCAAGAGTTTCGGCATTCCATTCGTTAAGAACGCACACAGGTGACGCTAACATTTCAAGCTTATCACAAATGGCTATCCCTGTTCGTCTGTCACCATAATCAACTGATAAAATTACCATATATATCTCCAAAACGGCTGATAGAAAAACTATCAGCCGTTAATTTTATAGAATTTACTC
Organism: Acutalibacteraceae bacterium; assembly: GCA_045643685.1. Lineage (GTDB taxonomy): Bacteria > Bacillota > Clostridia > Oscillospirales > Acutalibacteraceae > DTU089. The sequence continues at coordinate 3,035 of JAZRFO010000009.1, read as the reverse complement.
AACTACCGGTTCAGTATTGGGTTCTGCCCCAGTTGAGGGTGGAACCGGTGGCAAGGTTGTATTCGGTGCCGTTGTCTGGGGTTGAGTAGGTGCCGTTGTAGGCTTGGTTGGGTTTGGTTTAGTAGATACTACAGGTTTTGTAGGTTTAGTGGGTTTTGTGGTAGTTGCGGAGGGGTCCTCGGTAGTAGAGGGAATAATCACGTCGGGTATTCCCTGTCCGATACCATTCACAATTGCACAACCCTTGCACCTGCTTGGTACATTTGAGGATTTGTAATAACCTGTTCCTGTTGAGCTACAACCTGCTGAGGCAATATCACCCGAAATCTTACAGTATTTACGGGCAACAACACCACTTGCAGTGGGGAATGATAAATATTCTAAATCATCGTGAGCCGCATCCATAACCTTTTTGAAAATCTTACCTGCAGGGTTACCTGAGGTGTTTCTGATAGGCTTGGGCTCATCGTAACCGTACCATACGGCGGCTACATAATAAGGAGTACCGCCAACAAACCAACGGTCCTTATCATCAGATGTGGTACCTGTTTTAGCAAAGGTTTCAAAGCCGTTAACACCGTAACCACCTGCGGTACCACCTGTAACAACTGTTCTTAAAATCTGACGCATAACACCTGCTGAACTTTCGGAAAGAACCTGTTCACCGGGTTCGTCGCCACCTTCAAGAAGAACCTCACTACCGTCGTTATTTGTAACCTTATAATATGCGTAGGGCTCGTAATAATAGCCGTTATTACCAAATGTAGCAAACGCCGCGGTCATTTCAAGGGTTGTAACACCCTCACTCATACCACCAACACACATTGAGGAGAAGTTACCGTCATAATTGGGGTCATCTTCATCGGTAACAAGTGTTGTAAACTTCAAATCGTCAACAAGGAAATCCATACAGGGGTCAATACCCATTTCCTGAACAATCTGTGCCGGAACAGTATTGTAAGACTGTGCAACAGCGTACTGAACTGTAGTAAATGAATTGGGTGAACCTGCGTTGCCACCGTAGTTTACGGGCCAACGTGATGAGCCCATCCTGATACCATAGTTCTGTACCATTGTGGACCATGTAATAGTATCATTCTCAATGGCGGGAGCATACACAGAAATAGGCTTGATTGATGAACCGGGCTGACGCGGTGAATGATTTGCACGGTTAAGACCGCGGAAGGTATCTTTCTCACCGGCACCACCCACCATAGCAACAACTCTGCCGTTATAGTCCATAATCGTCATAGCAGACTGAACCTGAACCTCTGCATTGCTCTCATCGGGGAATGTAAGACGTTTAACGTAAACTTCCTCTGCCGCACGTTGTACGTCAAGGTCAACAGCAGCGTAAATTCGAAGACCGCCAAAGAAAACCTTTTTCCAGGCTTCGTTGTAAGTAAGGTCGTATTCGTCCATTAAATCCGCAATAACGTCGTCGATAACATACTCAACGTAATATGATGATTTTCCGTCATCCAACGTATCAGTGAATTTAATATCGTCTTCGGTATATTCTTTATCTTCGATATCGTCAATTGTTTCGGTAACCTGACTACCCTTGTAATTCTCACTATTAGTGAAAATTAATTCGAAATCAACTGCTTCGTCGTATTCCTCCTGGGTAATGCTTTCCTGTTCAAGCATACAACTAAGACAATATAACTGTCTGTCGCGGTTGTCTTCAGGCTCGGTTAACGGGTCGTAAGCACCGGGAGCTTTGGTGATTGAGGCAATTACCGCACACTCAGCCGCGTTTAAATCCTCAACATCCTTACCAAAGTAAACTTCTGCTGCGGTTTTAATACCGTAGCAACCATTACCAAGGTAAACTGTATTGAGGTAGAACTCCATAATAGTCTTTTTATGGTAATGCTTTTCAACGTTGAGTGCATTTAAAATCTCGTAGAATTTACGAGAAGCCATTCTACCGTCTTCACCTGTAAGGTTCTTAATTAACTGCTGGGTAATGGTAGAACCGCCCTGCTCAAAACCGGACTTTGCAACACCTAAGATTGTTCTTGTCCAGTCAACACCCTGATGCTCCTCGAAACGTTTGTCCTCAAGGTCGCGGAAAGCATCAATCATATCCTGGGGGATATCGTCGTAGTCAATCCACACACGGTTCTCCGCACCGTGAAGACGCAACAACTCAACCTGTTGCTTGTTAGCATCGTAGGCATAAATAATACTTGTCTGTGCCTGATTTGCCTTGTACATTTCAAGGTCAATAACCTTACCGCCATTTACGTACTCGTCAGCAAAATTATACACGTAAGTTCCTGCAACAGTAGCACAAACTACGCAAATTCCCACAAGTGTAAAGAGAACGTAACCGATTGTTCTGAGAACGGGATGTTCCTTTCTTGGTTTACGTTGGCGTTTTACTGCACCTTTTTTAACACTGCTCCTTGATTTAGATGGAGGAGCTGAGCGTCTGTTCTGCATAAGGTAAGCCTCCTGTAGATGGTAACTAAAAAACAGTTACCGAATGTATAAAAATAAAATTTAATAAAAAACTAAAAATAAAAAGGTGAAAATTTGAAAAAGCATTTTCTATTAATAACTTTAATAACGTGTATGGGGTTGGCATTGTTCGGGGTTAGCTTAAACAACAGAGTAAAAGCCACATCCCAAACACCGAAAACAACTGAAATTCAGGAAGATATATATATTCTTTCGGATTATCACGGAAGAATAGCCCTGTATAAAGACGGCAACCACACACCTATAAAAGTGTTTAACGTATTCACCGCAAGCCTGCCCGAAAGGGATATTGAGCTCATAATGGCAGGATTAAGGGTGAATTACGAAGACATTAACAAAACAATTGAAGAATACGTAAGCTAAGGTCTGTTCTTAACAATTGTATCCGCCACAGCCAAGTCAAATGGTGTAGTGATTTTGATGTTTGAGTCATCACCCTCAACAAGCTTTACTCTGTAACCTCTGTCGGCAAAAATTGAAGCCACGTCGGTATAGCTTTCAAGCTCGGTTTCGGATAATGAATTCATAAGATTTGAAAGTTCACT
>JAZRFO010000008.1:0-2357 GCA_045643685.1 Acutalibacteraceae bacterium | reverse complement strand
TAATCATCATTGCAATCTACCTCTTCTACTACATCGGTGTCGCAGGTGGTGCTCCCGTTGACGTATTACGTGCAGACGGTGCTACAACTGCTTTCACAAATGTATTCGGCAATGTTGTTGGTAACATTCTTAACCTCTTCGTTTCAGTTTCCTGTCTTGGTACTCTCAACGGTCTTCTTATCGGTTGTATCCGTGGTATGTACTCACTTTCAGTACGTAATATGGGTCCCAAGGTTAAGCTTATGAAACAGGTTGACCCCGCTTCAGGTATGCCTTCAAACTCCTGTATCGTTGGTCTTGTAATCGTTGCTGCATGGCTCGTTTACTTCTACGGTGCAAACCTTGCTCCTGAAGGATGGTTCGGCAAGTTCAACTTCGACTCATCTGAGCTTCCCATTATCACAATCTACGCTCTTTATATCCCCATGTTCATTATGTTCATGGTTAAGGAAAAGAGCCTCAATCCTTTAAAGAGATTTATATTACCTGCTATGGGTATCATCGGTTCAGGCTTTATGGTATTCGCTGCTATTTACTCACACGGCTACCTTCCCTACATCACTGCTAAAGAAGCAGGTCTGGGCTTCTCCTGTCCCGTACTTTTCTACCTTATTGTGTTCGCAGTAATTATGGTAATCGGTTTGATTGTTATGAAGCCCAAAAAGGCAAAAGAAGAATAAGCAACCTAAAATAAGAAACCGACTGAATTTCAAATCGAAATTCAGTCGGTTATTTTTTGTGTTTTAAAAAGCTATGGGTTCTGCATCAAATCTGCATTTTCTGTAGAGCATTCCTCGTGCCAATTTGTGGCCATTTCTTGTAAGAAGGTCATCAACCCTTACAAACTCAAAACCATCCTTCTGAAGTTCTTTAACGGCTTTTATAACGCCATCCACAGTACTTTCACTATTAATATTAAGTCTTATGATTTCGCCATCCTTGGCGTTCTTCATAAGCTTTTCGTAAACATCGTCTGCGGTGTAATCGCCTTTATCAAAAACACTTGATGACCATGAAACAAAAAAGCAATCAAGAGTCTTTAACTGATATGAACTTACAAAGCCGTCGGGAACTCTTACAAAATAAGGTCTTGTGCCGATTTCGTCACCAATAATCTTAGCGGATTTATTAATATCCTCTTTAGCTTTGGTTTTACCCATAAAAATAAGTGGTGTTGAATCATAGGTAAAATTACCTATCATATGACCCTCATCATATGCGCGTAAAACCGTCTGGGGGTTTTTGGCAACATCCTCACCATACACAAAGAACGTAACCTTTGCACCCGTAGGAGCAAGCGAATCAATAAGCTCCTTGGTATATTTACCTGTTGTGCCCTCAAAGGTCAGGGCAATTGCTTTTTCACCGACGGGGCTTTTACCTAAATTCAATCTGGCAACACCATCAGGAATGCCTCTTGATACAATAGTAAGGGCAATTAAAATTGAAACAACGGCAAACACAACATGCTTTTCTACAAAAAGCTTCTTTTTCTTTTTCATAAAAACGCCTCATAAAATAAAAAGCCTACCGTTAAATCCGGTAGGCTTGAATTTTTAAATTATTTCTTGAAAAGACCGAGAATATCAACGATATCGCCGTCATCATCGTCAGCAGAAGAAAAGCTATCAGAAACAACAGCTGCACCGGATTTGTTTGCAATGCCGTTTGAATCTGTACCGAAACCTGTTGCGATAACTGTAACAACCATTTCGTCCTCAAGTTTTTCGTCGAATGCAACACCGAAGATGATGTTTGCATCAACATCAGCAGCCTCAGCAATGATGCTTGCAGCTACGTCAACGTCATCAAGAGTGATGTCGGGTGAAGATGTGATACTGATGATAACACCCTTAGCACCCTGAATTGTTGTTTCAAGAAGGGGGCTTGAAACTGCTGCGTTTGCAGCTGCTTCTGCCTTTTCTTTACCTGTTGCACGACCAACACCCATGTGTGCGTGACCTGCGTCCTTCATAACTGCAGTAACGTCTGCAAAGTCGAGGTTGATAAGACCGGGAACTTTAATAAGCTCTGAAATGCTCTTAACACCCTGACGGAGAACATCATCAGCAACATCGAAAGCGTTAGCAAATGTAATCTTCTGATCAGAAACGAGTTTAAGTCTTTCGTTAGGGATAACGATAAGGCTATCTACATGCTGAGCAAGTTCTGCAATACCTGCTTCTGCCTGCTGCATTCTTCTCTTACCTTCGAAAGCGAAGGGCTTTGTAACGATACCAACTGTAAGGATACCGTTGCTCTTAGCAATTTCAGCGATAGCGGGTGCTGCACCTGTACCTGTGCCGCCGCCCATACCGGCTGTGATAAATACCATATTTGCGCCACTGAGTGCATCA
>JAZRFO010000007.1:0-1812 GCA_045643685.1 Acutalibacteraceae bacterium | reverse complement strand
ATTGATATTATCTGGGGTACAGCAAACGGCGTTGCAAGTAAAGGCTTAGCAAAGCAGAATGGGTTTGAATATGTTACAACCTATGATGAAATGATGGCTCTCGAAGAGGGTAGCCGTAGCTTTGCTCAGTTTACAAACAGTCTTTGGACACTCCAGCAATCCGATGCGAATACACCCACTCTTTCACAGATGACCGAAAAAGCAATTGACCTTCTTGACGATACCGACGAAGGTTTCTTCCTTATGGTTGAGGGTGCTCATATTGATAAGCATTCACACAGCAATGACGATGATTCTATGACTGAGTCCCTTGAAGAGTTTGATAAAACAATACAGCTTGTGCTTGAATATGCAAAGAATGACGGTGAAACTCTCGTTGTTGTTACAGCCGACCACGAAACAGGTGCAATTGTACTAAATGCAGACGGCACATATTCATTTACATCGGGCTCTCACTCCGACGCTAACGTGCCCGTACTCGTTTATGGTTCGGATAAGGTTATAAACGCAGGTGAGATTTTGAATAACTACGAAATCCCCATCAGAATCGCTTATACTTTAGGCTTCACTGAGGAGCAATTCCCCTATGAGGTAATGGTTGCGGCATAAACTGACAAAACATATACTGACAGCGTTGAAAAGAGAACTTTTCAGCGCTGTTTTTCAAAATCATTATGGCGGTGACATTATGGAATCAAAAGTTATTGCAATAACCGGTGCCAGTTCGGGAATCGGCAGATATACCGCAATTGCCCTTGTGAATATGGGGCATACAGTATACGACCTCAGCAGAAGATATATTCCTAATGACGGGGTTAAATATATAAAAACAGACGTAACCGACGAGGAAAATGTAAGAGCATCAGTTGAAGAAATAATCAATACAGAGGACCACATTGATGTAGTTATTAACTGTGCAGGCTACGGCATTTCGGGTGCGGTGGAATTTACAAAAACAGAGGATGCCAAAAGACAATTTGACGTAAACTTTTTCGGTATGGTCAACGTCAATAAAGCGGTTATTCCTTTTATGCGTAAGGCTAAGAAAGGACAGATTATAAATATAAGCTCAGTTGCGGCGGTTACACATATACCTTTTCAGACATATTATTCTGCTTCAAAGGCGGCAATCGAGTCATATACCTGTGCTCTTGCCAATGAATTAAAGCCCTTTGGTATTTTTGTAAGTGCAATTCAACCGGGAGATATCTGTACGGAGTTTACAAGTTCCCGTAATAAATCCTTTAGTGGTGACGATATTTATGAGGGTAGAATTTCACGAAGCGTCGAAGGTATGGAGAAGGACGAGCAAAAGGGTATGAGTCCGGAGTTTGCGGGTAAATACATTGCCAGAATTGCTTTAAAAAAGAAACCGAAACCCATTTATGCAATAGGCTTCAGTTATAAGGCGGTGTGCCTTTTGTGTAAAATAGTTCCTTGCGGAGTAAGGAATAAAATAATCGGCAGTTTATATGCTAAATAAAAATCAAATCCCGTGTCATTGACACGGGATTTTTTTAGTCATTATATGTAACCTGTCTTCTTGTGAAAAGGGTGGTAAAGCCTCTGCCGATTTTTGTGAAAAGCTTTTGTTTTTTGCCCTTGCGTGTTACTGCGACGGCAGTTTTAACGGTAAAGGCATCTGCGGTGGCTTTTAATTCCTTTATATCTTTTTTGGAATACATATTGTACCAACGCTTGTTGTAGCTTGTGTAACGCGAGGTGTCATTTTCATCAACCTCAATAATGCGGTAGCCGTACATTGTTGAAAATCTGTCACCATTAAAACGGGTGCTCAGAGAGTTAACAATG
>JAZRFO010000006.1:0-5149 GCA_045643685.1 Acutalibacteraceae bacterium | reverse complement strand
CGAGTGGGACTCGACCCCCTCTCGGCGATGCAACATTGGTAATTTAAATTAAAAATCTAAAACATCAAACGCAAAAAACTCATACGGATATCTGCCGTGTAAATCCTTTTTGCCAAATTGGTTTACAACGAATATTTTTTCAGATTTCCCTAAGACGGCAACTTTTATTTTATCCTGTGTATTACTTGTGAAATGGCTTTTTGCACGTCTATAAAGAGGATGCTTAGTTTTAAACATCTCGGGAATCTGCAAAGCAGAGGAACAGGAAAGCAAATCGCAATGAAGTTTTTCGATTAAGATTTCTTTATCACATTTATCCGAGAAAAATTCATATACTTTCAATGAGTACTCAGATAAGTTCATTTTATTACCATCCACAAAATTCCCGAAATCAAAGAATAATCTAAAGGGTTCAAAATTACATTCGTTTATTAAATAATCAAGGGTAAACAAAAACCTGCCACTATTATAAAGTCTTTCAAGTGCATCCTCACACTTTTTAAGTTTAATTATTTCTTCATTCGATAACCAAGGAGTTGAGGTGACCTCATAGGGTGGCTCAGAGTTAAACTCACAGGGGTATTTATCAGGATTTTCGCGCATTTCGGCACCGTAAAGGAGCTTTAAAAAGCCCATCTGAAGCATATGAGCGTTAAGTAAATAACCAATATTAAAACTATTCTCAAAGCTCTTTAAATCCTCACCTGTAAGTCCGGCAATTAAGTCAATATGAATATGCATATTATTAAAACTTACAAGCCGTTTTATATTTTTAACAAGTTTTTCGGTGTTGGTTTTACGGTTAATTGTCTTTAAAGTATCCTCATTAAAGGACTGCATACCGATTTCAAGTTGAAAGAGACCCACAGGTGCCGTTTCAAGCAAATTAAAGGTTTCTTCGGTTAAAATATCCCCCGCTATTTCAAAATGGAAACAGACGTTTTCAGGGATATGTGACCCTCTGTTATCAAGGATAAATCTGATTATATCGTTTGCGCGTTTACTGTCCGCATTAAATGTACGGTCAACAAATTTAATTGTTTTAGTTCCGCTGACTGCAAGGTTTAAAATATCCATTTTAACCTGCTCTATCTCAAAGAAGCGAAGTTTAGAGCATCTGCCTGATAAACAGAAAGCGCACCTATAAGGGCAACCGCGACTTGTTTCAAGATAGGCAATTCTGCCATTGAGATTATTATAAAAGTCCTTTGAGTAAGGCGAAGGAGGTGTTCCGTTGCATTCTGCCTCGGGATTCTTATATATAACGTCATTAGCACGATAACAAAGTCCCTCAACATCGCTCAAATCATCATTAAAAGCGATTGTATCAATTAACTTTGGGTAGCTTAACTCCCCTTCACCACAAAGAACGTAATCTATAAAATCAAATTCTTTTAAAACATTCTCTGCTCTGTAGGAAACCTCGGGTCCGCCGAGTACAATAATAGCATCCGATTTTTCTTTAATATATTTACATAATTCAATAGTCTTTGTAATATTCCATATATAGCAGGAAAATGAAACTATCTGCGGATTTTCTTTGATTATATTATCCCCAAAAGTAATAACGTCACCATTTACCGTGCTTTCAAAAACCTTACTTTCAACATTGCTTCTGCAATACTTTGCTATACCCGATTTAAGGCACCATGGCGCTAAGGAGGCGTGAATATATTTAGAATTAAGGCAACCTATTACTATTTTCATATTATACCTCCTTAAAAGTTCAATATAGATTTTAACACAAAACCCATAATAATCAATATTCTTTTTAAAATAGCCTTTTAAAAGTTTTCCTTTTATGATATAATCCAATCCGAGGTGATTGTATGAAAAAAATTACCCTTAAATTATCCGCTTGTGTACTTGCCCTTCTCATTCTTTCATCCTGTGGCAATACCAAGGTATTAAGAACGAAGGACATAACCGACAAAATTACTCAGACCTCGGTTATTGAAAAAACTGATATATACGAAATAGACGAATACGCTACATTTTTTAATAATTTCAAACAGAGCTTTGTTGTACCCGGTTTATACGAGGGCATTATCCCTCAGGGTATCTGCTTTGACGAAACAACAGGTTATATGCTTATAACAGGTTATTACGAAGACGCTCTTTACCCCTCAATGGTAATGTGTGTTGACCAGAAAACAGGTAAATTCGTAAGCGCTCACCCCCTTTCAAATACCGAGGGTGAACCATATTACGGTCACGCCGGTGGTATTGCTTCATCACAAAACACTGTTTACATTACAACCGACTCTGAGTGTTACACTTTTTCATCATCCGTTTTAAAAGAAACCAAAAATAACGATGAAATCCGTTTTACAGGTAAATTCAAGCTTAACACCCTTGGTTCATTTGCTTGTATTCACAACAATATTTTCTGGACGGGTGACTTTATAGAGAGTGACGACAAAGAACGTGAAAAAGTTACTGATGTTACCACTCTCAACAACGGAGAAACCTTCTACGCATATTGCGAGGGTTATATCCTTGAAGACGGTTTACCCTCAGTCAATAAAATCAACAGTGATTCAAACGGCTATATCCCTGATTATTTCCTTGCAATACCCGAACAGGTACAGGGAATGGCTTTTACCAAGACGGATAAAATTATATTCAGCACAAGCTACGGCAGACGAAATGATTCTAAGATTTATATTTATGACGATGTTTTAATAGCTGAAAAAACCGCAACCAAAAAGGTCGACGGCAAAAACGTAGATTTATATGCATGTAACAATGAATCCCTTGTTAAAGAAATCATTGCACCGCCCATGGCAGAAGGTCTTGCTATTCACTACGACGGCATTTACCTGATATTTGAATCAGGTGCCGAAAAGTACAGAAATCACCGAGGTAAAAATCCTCTTGAAAACGCATTCTTTACAACAATTGAATAAAGTAAAAGGTACCGTGATTTTCACGGTACCTTATTTTTATATAGCGATGAATTTATTTAGTTTAAATGAATAAATGTACTTTTCTTTAACACTTATACCCTCGCACTCCATAAGTGCCTCGGTGTAAATATTAAGCTGAGGAGCGTACTTTTCTACGAATGCATTTTCATCCGTAATGTTATCGGTCTTGTAATCTATGAGCACTGCCTCACCGTTTTCAATGAATGCACAGTCAAGTTTACCCTGTATAACAATATCCTCATCAGCCACATCTGATGTTAAATTGTCGTACAAATCCCCTGCTTTTTTAAAGAAAGCGAACTCGTATTCTTTATAAACCTTCGATGCATTAAGTAGACGTGCACCTATTGGATTATTAAAGAATTTACCTATTGATTCGGTATCAAGAACGTCTATTTCTTTTTCACTGAGTATTCCTTCATTTTTAAGTCTTTCGATTTCCTTTTCGGGATTTTCGTTGGCGGAGTCAAAATCACAAAGTTCAAGAAATTTGTGAATTGCCGTACCACGTGTAGCACCCGTAAAGGTTTTATTTAAAAATGCGGGTTTTTCAGTTGCAAAATACGCTCTTTGAGTTTTTTTGTTTTCAGTAGAAGAAGCCGCAACCTTTGCAAGAACACCTGAGTAGTCATAGGGGTATTTATATACTGTTTTTTCTTCAATGGCTTTTAACAAATCCGTGTCAACTGTTGCAGGTTCTTTTATGCTTTCTTCTTGAATTTCCACGGTGTCACAAACTTCACTGAAGTCTGCGTATGTTGTATCCATAGAGAAAGAGTCTCCGTTAAACTCTGCTGTAACGAACTCCGTTTTGTCCCTTAAAACGCCGCAATCCTTGTGCTTTGCAAAGGCACTTAAAAGCCACTCACTCATACTTGATGCACGATAAACTGCATAAGGGTGTAGCTTACCATTAGCATCAAAAGAAAGAGTATTATTAAGCCTTACGCGTTTAGCCGTTGCTTTACCTGAAACAGTGCATACAAATGCAAGATGCTCCTTGGCACGGGTCATTGAAACGTAAAGCACACGAAGTTCTTCGGATGCACTACCGAAAAGCACGGATTTTTCCGTAGCCGCAGATGAAATTGTATGATATTTTGTGAAAAGTTCATCATCGCGGATTTTAAGACCTATACCCGTTTCCCTTGATAAAAGCAAGGATTTGTAGCTATCCTGTTTATTAAAACCTTTTGAGCAATCGGCAATAATAACATAAGGGAACTCAAGACCCTTACTTTTATGAATTGACATAAACTGTACACCGTCAATTCCGCTATTTGCACCATAACTACGTAAAGAACCATTGGCAACGGCATTGTCATAATAGCGAACAAAGGCATTAAGACCGTTTCTACCGCTATTGATGAAATCCTCGGCAAATTTAATGAAACCACGTATATTGCCTTTTCGTGCTTCACCATCGCTCATAGAAAGGAAAATATCAGTTATTCCCGTATCTTCAACAAGGAATTTGATGAACTCATCAATTGGTAAAGATGAAGCAGTGTTTCTGTAAAGGGTTAGTTTTTTAAGAAAAGCATCTGCCTTGGCTGAATTTTGAGCGTATTTTTCAACACAAGGATAAAGTTCGGCTCTACGGTCAATCATTCTGACTTCGGATATTTCATCGGGTGTAAAGCCGAATATTGGCGAAAGCATAACCGCAATAAGAGAAATATCCTCAAGGGGGTTGTTTACGGTTTTAATAAGAGCACCTAAAAGACGGATTTCCTTACTATCGCTTATATCACCATCAAGTACCGCAGAAGAATTTATACCAAGGTTCTCCAAAGCCTCGGTGTAAACCTTTACTTTATTTTTAATACTTCTTAAAAGCACACAGATATCGGACGGACGAATTTGTCTTTCACCCTGTTTTGTTGTGACATTAACCCTGGACTCAAGAACTCTTTTAATATATTCTGCCACCGTCCTAGCTTCTGCCTCGGTAGCTTCGGCAGACTTCATAGAGCCCGCATCAATATAAATCATTTCTGTATCGGGAGTTGATTTTTCGGGATAATACTTTGCACCGAAAGTAAGCTCCTCACGCTCATTGTAATCAATCTCACCCATTTCGGGACTCATCAGGGCTTTGAAAACATAGTTAACCGCCTCGTCAATACCCTTTCGGCTTCTGAAGTTCCGGTCAAGGGTAATCTGTGACGGATGATTTGCACCATCATAATCCGAGAGTGATCGTCTTAAATTCATAA
>JAZRFO010000005.1:0-1566 GCA_045643685.1 Acutalibacteraceae bacterium | reverse complement strand
CCTCGACGACACCACATGGCAAAAAAATAATTCCTCATTTTATCGCCAAAGGCTCAAAGACCTTCGGTTCCTCATTTCTCATTCCTCATTCTTAAAGTCTTTCACAACCTTTAATGGTAGAAATTCAGACACTATAGAGGTGTATTATAATAAATTGTCGGCTCCTCATTTTGCAGCTAAGGGGTTATCTCAGAATGGATTATATAGACAAAGAGCATACGGGTATTTCCATAACACTGACAGTCTTGATTACGTGAAGTTTGATGTTACAGATTTGGTGGATTCGCTCGTTTATGATTATAATGATACATATTTTGAGCCCTGGATAGAGGTGTATCAAGGGTATATTAAGGTGGATTCGACTGATAGTTATTTGATAACTACCGATTTAGAGGAGCTATGGGTGGATGATATAAGGGTAATCAATAATAATGGAGAGTTGAAACGAAATCAGACAAAGAGGGCGCAAATGGTGTTGGAAGAGGGATTTCATAGCATAAAGGCAGTGTATAATAACTGTGTAAATGATGGATTTCCTGCTCATTGGAGAAAGCCGGAGATTAGGATAAAGAGTTTGACAGAAAAAGAGTTCAGAGTGTTGGGACCTAAGGATTTCTATAGATGAAAAACTTGCATAATTCAATAAAAAGCAGTAACTTTGTGGTCATGAAAAAAATTGTATTATTGGTTATAATATGTTTTGTTGCAGTGGGATTTGTTGCAGCAAAGCCTCAACATGTAAAAAAACAGAAACAAAAAATGGTTAAAATTGAAACTACTCTTGGTACTATCAAGGTGAAACTCTATGATGAGACTCCGCTTCATCGTGATAATTTTCTTAAATTGGTGAAGGATGAATTCTATGAAGGTGTGTTGTTTCACCGTGTTATTAAAGATTTTATGATTCAAGCTGGCGACCCTGAATCAAAAACTGCTGATTCTACAACTCGTCTTGGAGCTGGTGGTTTGGGTTATACTGTGCCTGCTGAGATTGTTTTTCCTCAACTTTATCACAAAAAAGGTGTGCTTGCTGCTGCTCGTCAAGGTGATATGGTTAACCCTGAGAAGAAATCATCAAGTTGCCAGTTCTATATAGTGCAAGGTGAGACTTTTACAGATGCTCAGTTAGATCAAATGGAAATGCGTCTTACTTATCAATTGCGCATGAAAGAGCCTTTTAAATATACTGATGAACAACGTACTGCGTATAAGACTTTTGGTGGTACGCCTCATTTGGATGGACAATATACTGTATTTGGCGAAGTAGTAGAAGGCTTTGATGTGTTACAGAAAATATCAGAGGTAGAAACTGGTGCTGCTGACCGCCCTAAAGAAGACATCAAAATCTTGAAAGTGAAGGTTTGCAACAGATAACAGGATTGTTTAGACAGAATGACATAAAGACAAAATTTATATTTCTTCAACATATGCCTTGCTGAAACTAAAGTTTCATCATAGGCAAATGAATGACAGATTTGAAGTTACATTTATTAAATATGTCTTTAGCGTCAAGATTTTTACGAAGTAAAAAGCGAGACCTTTATGTAAAAAAAATATGTTCTTCTG
>JAZRFO010000004.1:0-1897 GCA_045643685.1 Acutalibacteraceae bacterium | reverse complement strand
CTTTCAGGTCTTGATGTTGATATTACAAACCTTCACGCATCAGGTACTATCAGTATGATGGAAGCAGCTCTCGAAGGTCTTACACGCGAGGACGGCACAAGACCTCTCCTTATTGCGGTTACTCAGCTTACATCCACAGACCAGGAAAGAATGGAAAACGACCTTCTTATTAAAGAACCCATCGACAAGGTAGTTATGCACTATGCTCACAATGCAAAAGTTGCAGGGCTTGACGGTGTTGTTTGCTCACCCCTTGAAGCAGGTAAGGTTCACGATACCTGTGGTAAGGATTTCCTTACAATTACTCCCGGTGTACGTTTTGCAGACGGTGATATCGGCGACCAGAAACGTGTTATGACACCGGCTCAGGCAAAGGAAATCGGCTCCGACTACATCGTTGTTGGCAGACCCATTACCGCAGCAGAAGACCCCGTTGCAGCATACAATCGTTGCGTAGCAGAATTTTGTGACTAATTGAGGAGGAAAAGAATTATGGAAAGCTACAAAAGAGAATTTATACAGTTTTTAGAAGGTGCAGGCGTTCTTAAATTTGGTGATTTTACTGCAAAAAGCGGTAGAAAAATCCCTTATTTCATCAACGCAGGTGATATTAAAACAGGCGAACAGATTTGCAAATTAGGTGAATTTTATGCAAAGGCATATTTTGAAAAAGTAGGCAACAAAAAAACAGTTCTTTATGGTCCTGCATACAAGGGTATTCCCATTGCTGTTTCAGTTGCAGTTGCTCTTGCTAAAAACGGTCTTGATGTGCCCTTCTTCTTTAACCGTAAAGAGGAAAAGGACCACGGCGAAGGCGGTGTGTTTGTAGGTTACAAACCCCAGGCAGGCGAGGAAATCGTTATTGTTGAAGACGTTATTACTGCAGGTACCGCTATCCGCGAAAGTATGTCAATCCTTTCAGGTCTTGAGGGTACAAAGGTTGCTGCAACCTTCGTTATGGTTGACCGTAAGGAAAAAGGCAAAACAGATAAATCTGCTATGGCAGAAGTAGGCGAGGAATACGGTTTCCCCGTATACTCAGTTGTTGACGTTTACGATATTATCGAATATCTTGAAGAAGATGAGAAAAATAAAGAGAACGTTGAACGTATTAAGAATTACCTTGCTGTTAACGGCGCTAAAGAATAATAAAATTGCCCATAACACCTTTTTAGCCTCGGGGCAGTATCCGTATACGGCTCCGCTCGGCTAAAGAAGGCACTCTGAACAATTTTATGGGTATATTTTGGTTTCAAGGTGTTTTATTCATTGGTTGTCAGAGTACAAATAAAAAACAAAGGATATGTTATTTTATGAGAAGTCTTATTGATATTCTTGATTTTTCTGTTGAAGAATTAGATGAGCTTATTGGAGTTGCCAATGATATTATCGCAAACCCTGAAGCTTATTCAGAAAAATGCAAGGGCAAAAAACTTGCCACACTTTTCTTTGAACCCTCCACAAGAACAAGGCTCAGTTTTGAAGCGGCTATGCTTGAACTGGGTGGTAGTGTGTTGGGCTTTTCCGAGGCTAATTCTTCATCTGCCGCCAAGGGTGAAAGTGTAGCGGATACTGCTAAAACCATCAGCTGCTACGCGGATATTATCGCTATGCGCCATCCTAAAGAGGGTGCACCCCTTGTGGCTTCACAGAATGCAAGTATCCCTGTTATAAACGCAGGTGACGGTGGTCACAATCACCCCACACAGACCCTTGCAGACCTTCTTACAATTAATCGTGAAAAGGGCGGTTTCAATAACCTTACAGTTGGCTTCTGCGGTGACCTTAAATTCGGCAGAACCGTTCATTCGCTCATTACTGCCCTTTCAAGATACGAGGGTATTAACGTGGTACTTATTTCACCCGAAGAACTCAAACTCCCCAGCTACGTAAAGAA
>JAZRFO010000003.1:0-3521 GCA_045643685.1 Acutalibacteraceae bacterium | reverse complement strand
GAAGGTCTCGAAAAAAGAGAAGACAATTTTGCTGACGAAGTTGCCAGCATGATGAAATAAGATTTCAAATGAGGGCGACTTTCATTGAAAGTCGCTCCATACTTTTTTCAATGTATAAACTCCAAATTTGGTAAACTATATAAAGTGGTGAGATTATTATGGAAAGAAAAGTAGGTACAGTTTCACGCGGTATTCGTTGTCCCATTATCAGAGAGGGCGATAACCTTGTTGATATTACCGTATCAAGCGTTATTGAAGCTGCCGAAAGCGAAGGCTTCGCACTCAGAGACCGTGACGTTGTTGCTCTTACTGAGTCAATCGTTGCAAGAGCTCAGGGCAACTACGCTAAAGTTGAAGATATTGCTGCAGATGTTAAAGCTAAACTCGGCGGTGAAACAGTTGGTGTTATTTTCCCCATTTTGTCACGTAACCGTTTTGCAATCTGCCTTAAAGGTATTGCAATGGGTGCTAAAAAGGTTGTTCTTATGCTCAGCTATCCCAGTGACGAAGTTGGTAACTCACTTTTAACTTACGATCAACTTGATGATGCAGGTATCAATCCTTACTCAGACGTGCTTTCTCTCGAGAAGTACAGAGAACTTTTTGGTGAAAATAAGCATGAATTCACAGGTGTTGACTACGTTGCTTACTATTCTGAAATCATAAAAGAAGCAGGGGCAGAGGTTGAGATAGTTTTCGCTAACCAGGCTAAAACAATTCTTGATTATACTGATTGTGTTCTTACTTGTGATATTCACACAAGAGCAAGAACAAAGCGTATCCTTAAAGCCGCAGGAGCTAAGGTTGTTTGCGGTCTTGATGATATTCTTAACGCACCTGTTAATGGTAGTGGTTGCAACGAAGCTTATGGTCTTCTTGGTTCAAACAAATCAACTGAAGATACTATTAAGCTTTTCCCCAGAGAATGTAACGACCTTGTTAAGGAGATTCAGGCTGAATTCCTTGCAAGAACAGGTAAACACATAGAAGTAATGGTTTATGGTGACGGTGCATTTAAAGATCCTCAGGGCAAAATCTGGGAACTTGCAGACCCCGTTGTTTCACCCGCTCATACCGACGGTCTTATCGGTACACCCAATGAACTTAAATTAAAATACCTTGCAGATAATGATTTTAAAGGACTTTCCGGTGCTGAACTTAAAGAAGCAATTTCCAACAGTATCAAAGCAAAATCCGGTAACCTTGTAGGTAATATGGCTTCTCAGGGTACAACTCCCAGACAGCTTACCGACCTTATCGGTTCACTTTGTGACCTTACAAGTGGTTCAGGTGATAAGGGTACACCCATTATCCTTGTTCAGGGCTATTTTGATAACTATACAGACTGATTTAACGGAGGTTGAAAATTATGGAACTTATTAAACGTCCCGATGATATGAAAAGAATCGACAATATTGAACTTGCTAATGCCTTTATTGATGAACAGGTTGCGGCAGTTCGTGCACAGGTAGGGGATAAAAAAGTTCTTCTCGCTCTTTCAGGCGGTGTTGATTCCTCTGTTGTTGCTGCTTTGCTTATTAAAGCTATCGGCAAACAGCTTGTTTGTGTTCATGTGAACCATGGTCTTATGAGAAAAGGTGAGAGTGAGCAGGTTGTTGAAGTTTTCGGCAAACAGCTTGATGCAAACCTTATTTATATTGATGCAACAGACCGTTTCCTTGACAAGCTTGTTGACGTTTCAGACCCCGAAAAGAAACGTAAAATTATCGGTAACGAATTTATCGAAGTTTTCAACGAAGAAGCTCTTAAACTTGAGGGCATTTCATTCCTCGCTCAGGGTACAATTTACCCCGTCATTCTTGAGAGCGATGGTGTTAAGGCTCACCACAACGTTGGTGGTCTTCCCGAAGATATGAAACTTGAACTTTGTGAACCCGTTGCACTTCTTTATAAAGATGAAGTTCGTGTTGTAGGTTCTGCACTTGGTCTTCCTGATGAAATGGTTTATCGTCAACCTTTCCCGGGTCCCGGTCTTGGTGTTCGTTGCCTTGGTGCAATTACTCGTGACAGACTTCACGCATTAAGAGAAGCTGATGCAATTCTCCGTGAAGAGTTTGACAACGCAGGTCTTGCAGGTAAGGTATGGCAGTATTTCATTGCCGTTCCCGACGTTAAGAGCGTTGGCGTTAGAGATTCAAAACGTTACGAGGGTTGGCCCGCTATCATCCGTGCAGTTAATACAACTGATGCTATGAGTGCTACAATCGAAGAAATTCCTTATGCACTTCTTCACAAAATCACAGACCGTATCACTCACGAGGTAGAAGGTATCAACCGTGTACTCTATGACCTCACACCGAAGCCCATTGGCACAATTGAGTGGGAATAAGGGAATAATACTATTTGGCTTTTAAGTGGCTTGGAATCCTTTGATTTTAAGCCACTTTTTTATTTAAAATTAAACTCAAATTTGTAACACGTCCGGTGTTTATTTGATATACAATATATTGCAATAAAAGGCAAAGTGAGTTATAATACATTAAAATAGACAGTCTGTTACAGAAAACACTTTAAAATGTATTAACGGAGAATAGACAGTATGAAGCATCTACAAAACGTGGTAGAACAGTTCGCAATTCAAGGGAAAATTACAAGTATTGTGCACATTAATAAGGGATATATCAACCGCACTTACAAAGTGGAGACGCTGTCAGAAAATAATCATATCCACAAGTACATACTTCAGCGAATTAATACTAACGTCTTTCCTGATGTTGATGCATTGATGAGTAATTTTCAGTTGACTACCGCCCATTTGTTTGACAATCTGAATATGCCGGGACAACATAAACGTGGAAACGTACAGACACTTCGTCTTACAAAAGACGGTAAACTGTGCTTTAAAGATTCCTCGGATGTGTGGCGTATGATGACGTACTTTGATAACGTGTATTCACTTGATATTCCGCATAACACAGAGGTGTTCTACTACACCGGTGTTTCATTTGGTAGGTTTATTAAAGCTATGAGCTCCGTGGATGCTATAAAAATCAAAGAAGTTATTTCTAATTTTCATAATACAAAGAGTCGATATATGGACTTGGAAAATGCTATTGCTTGTGACCCCGAAGATAGGGTCAAGGATGTTGCTAACGAAATTGCATTTATTCGTGAGCGAACCGATTTGTTCGGTAAAATTACCGAAGCTCTTGAAAACGGGACAATACCCACGCGAATTTGTCACAACGATTGTAACTTGAATAACATCCTTTTTGATAAAAAAACTAATCTTCCGGTTGCCATTATCGATCTTGATACCGTTATGCCATCATCACCTCTGTATGACTTTGGTGATAGTATGAGAATCGGAACAAATACCGCTAAGGATGATGAAAAAGACCTTAGTAAGGTTTCTTGTAATCTTGAGCTTTATGAAGCCTATTCACGTGGATATCTTGAAGCATGCGGTGGGCTTCTGACAAAGGAAGAACTTGAGTTATTACCCTTTGCAGCCTTAATAATTACCGCAGAGGATGGTATACGCTTCTTAATGGACCACA
>JAZRFO010000002.1:0-8301 GCA_045643685.1 Acutalibacteraceae bacterium | reverse complement strand
TTGATTGTGTGATGTAATATCTTTATCGGGATATAAAATATTGGGACAACACCAATCACCAAGGCACCAGTTACCCTCTTTATCACTTGTAACAAGTCCGTATTCGGAGTGGGCTTCAAGGTAATCGATATAACGGCGCATTTTGGGATAATATTTTGCTAAAAGCTCCGTATTGCCGAAATGCTTATAAAACTGATAAGGCACCTCAACAATTGCGCTACCCCATCCACCGGGACCGCCACCACTGTGAAGATAAGGTGCAGTGTACTGAATATGACCGCTTAAAACGTCCTGACAGTCCGCAATATCCTGCAACCATTTTGTATATAATTTTTCCGCATCCATTGTGCTGAAAACCGCGTTAGTAGTAAGCTGACCGTCACCTGTATATCCCCTTCTTTCAAGGTGGGGACAGTCGGAGGGGTGACCCGTGTGCATATTGCAAAGCATTGTATGTATAAATGTTTTATAAGTCCAGTTAAGGGTTTCGTTACTGCAGTTAAACGTAGAATTAACTGCAACATCGGAATGAATAACCTTAACTTCAACAACCTCCGCATCGCCTGTAACCTCAAAGCACCTGAAGCCGTACCAAGTGAAATCGGGTTGAACTACTCTGCCTTTGCCGTCAGAGATTATTGTACACTCCTGAGCCTGGCAGTGTTCCATATCAATTTTGCCGTTTGGTAAAAGTTCCTCAGAGAAAGTGATTTTAACACTTTCGCCCTTGGGCGCATTTATTTTTAAAACAGGATAACCCGTTGTATTTACAAGGCAATCGTAAACTACACCATTTTCGCCCATACCTACTTTAACAGGGGTAATTGTTTCAATAAGTGCATCAGCGGGGCAATCAGTAGTGCAATATTCGGTATCAAGGCACTCGGTAGCAACGGCATTTTCCCACTTAGAATCGTCGAAATCCATCTCAAAGCAATCGTCCCACGCGGAATAATCACGCTTTTCGCCAAAGGTAAAGTGGTATTCAGTTACAAAGCTATTGCCGATTTTACAACTTTCGTCGGAAATGAAATCCTGTTCGCCCTGTGCATCCTTTACACTAAGGCAATAAATCGCCTTTGGTAAACCGAAAACACGGTTTTCATAGGTGTACCAACCGCCACCGTAGTGAATGACAATAACATTTTCGCCATTTTTCACATAGGGAGTTATATCAAACTGCGGAACATAAATTCTATGACCTGAGATAACCTCGTCAACGGGGTCGTTTGATGCCTCAAAATCCGATGAAAGAGGTAAAAATGTGTCGGGGTTAATGCAAGTGCCGTTTATGTAGCATTTAAAAAAGCCAAGACCTAAAACGTTCAAGATTGCATTTTCAATGTTATCAACATAAAATTTACCGCGTAAAACTGAAAATGTTTCACGGGTGCGGTTCTTATCCCCTACCCAAAGTGCATTTTTAAAAAAGTTTGATTGTTTCATATTATCACCCAAATATATTTTTTATAAAATAAGGTTTACTTTACATAGTCGATATCGTATACAATAATTGTCATCCTGTTAGTTTCGGAGCTATAAAGAACATTTATAAATTTATATGTCCCCTCACTCTCAGGCAAAGCATTGAACTCCGACGTATCGGTATTATAAATCAATGCATAGTCGTAAACAGTGAACTCGCGATACCATGACATAACACCAATTAAATCATTGGGAACAGAAGACAACCAACGCTCATCAGTATTGAGCGTTTTTTCAAAATTTTCTACCTGTGAGTTATTAAAAGTTATTTCACTTTTTGAATAAGTTCGCCCCCTTGAGGCAGTCTGACTCCATTTTAACATATTTTCGGT
The DNA here is from genome assembly GCA_045643685.1 of Acutalibacteraceae bacterium. Taxonomy (GTDB): domain Bacteria; phylum Bacillota; class Clostridia; order Oscillospirales; family Acutalibacteraceae; genus DTU089. Next base: position 6,484 of record JAZRFO010000002.1, on the reverse strand, counting down.
ACTTATGCTCGTATATTCAGGAATGTCTATACCGATTGTTTGCTCCGTTTCTATAACAGGCGTATCGCTATGGTCATACATACTACCAAAAATAAACGTAAATGAGCCGTAAAGGCACAAAACAGCGGTCATTATAAAACCAACAATAACATTCTTTTTGTACTTATAGCCTTTGGATTTTAAAATAAAACCAAAGATAATTGACAAAATTGGGATTGGAGTTGCCAAAAAGAAAGCCCACGTATTTTCCACAAACAAACCATTTATTTCTGATAAACCGTATACTAAATATATTCCGACCATAATTGACAAAATCGATGCAACAAACAATATAATTGAAGCAGTCTTCATTTTAGATGGTGTCTGATTGACAACGGTTTTATCAGGATTTTTAAACATATAAGAATAAAAAATGGAATTTTCTTTTAAATTCTCCTGCCTTACGATATATGACTGTCCCGCAATTTGGAAAAACATCCAACTTCCGTAACGGTTAACCTTTTCGATATCTTTATAATAACATTTTATCTGACGTGTTTTTTCATCATTTTGATATATATTTATGTTTATGTAATCATTGTAAAGTTGGTACTCATAGGTTGAACCGGCAATTCGAGGAATAGTGTCTTTGCAGAACTTATCGTATCTGCGAAGTTCTTTAAGAAAAACAACTAAATTTACAAAGAAAACGCCCAGAAAAAAACTTGTTCCAATTTGAGGAACCGAAGAAGCAATAAACGGAAGAACTGCCAGAATACATATTATTGCTGTAATAATAGGTCTTTTCCAGATATTTTTCCTTTGCATACGGAATATTCCGTCAAGCTCGGTTATAGAAAATTTAAATAAATACGCTTCCGTGGGCTCAACATCAGAAATCGGTTCTTCCATTTCGGGATTTAAAATATCATCAATCGAAACGCCGAATACTTCTTTTAAGCGAATCAAATTATCTATGGTAGGAATGGTCTGGTCCTTTTCCCACTGACTTATAGTTTGCCTGCTGACAAGTAATTTTTGACCCAATTCTTCCTGGGACATTCCAAGGTTTTTACGGTACAACTGAATTTTTTCGCCAACGGTCATAAAACCACTCCTTTAACTGATTTCAATTATACCATACCCTTTACAAAAAGAAAAGAATATATTACTTGCCTATGTCAAGTGACACTTGCGTAAAGGTTTTCCCGTGTAATTTAACTAAAATTAAATATAATTTTAAATTATGCATAAAAAACACTTGACAACATATAATTGTAGTGTTATAATACTCAAGCACTCAGACGAGTGAAGTAAATATCGCGGAGTAGAGCAGCTTGGTAGCTCGTCGGGCTCATAACCCGGAGGTCACGAGGTTCAAATCCCGTCTCCGCAACCAACAAGGAAAGATACCCTGTAGGGTGTCTTTTCTTTTTTGTTTTTGAGGTTTGTGCGTGGGATTTGAACCCCCTCGCCGAAGGCGAACATAATCGGGTGTTCGCGTAGCGAATGATGGGCAGAGCCCATCAAATCCCGTCTCCGCAACCAACAAACGAAGAATGCCTTTAGGCGTTCTTCGTTTTTTCGTTATGAAAATAACTGAACCTCGTGACCGACGGGTTCCCGGGGCGCCGAACACGACCGCCGCCGGTGGCGGATGAAGGGAGTGTGAGGGGGCGCAGCGGTCAAAATCGGCAGCGACGTGCAGGAGCGCCCGACGATTTTGGGCACCGCAAGAGGGCAAGACGAGGTTCAAATCCCGTCTCCGCAACCAACAAGGAAAGATACCCTGTAGGGTGTCTTTTCTTTTTTGTTTTTGAGGTTTGTGCGTGGGATTTTGTTACATTTCATTCTCTTTAACGCCTGATCGCAACACCGTCCGATACCACTCGTCAAATTCACCAAAAACTTATGTCGTTCTTTGTATAATACCGTCAAATTACAGCCTTGACTTTATTATAAAATCAAGTATAATTGTCACTCGGTGTTAACCATTTCAAGTTTTATTTATCCAGAGGTTTTTATGCAGAGTTTTATCACATTAATCGGTCACGTTTTAGGTTTTATTGCAGTTGGTTTGTTTTTCTATTCATATCAGCGTACTCAGAAAAGGAAAATCGTTATTATCCAGACTGTTGCAACAGCGTTAAGCTGTGTTCAGTATCTTCTCATCGGTGCCTTTTCGGGCTTCGCTTTAAATATAGTGTGTATTATCCGCAACTTCATTTTCTACCATCGTGATAAAAACCAGCGTTCAGGCTGGTTATCACCCCTCCTTCTTTCCCTTTGCATTGCAGTAGCAAGCATTTTTTCATGGGAAGGTATTCACTCACTCCTTATAACACTCGGCCTTGTTATCAACACCATTTGTATGGGTATGCTTGATGCAAGGGCATTCCGCAAAACAATACTTATTACATCAACGTTAATTCTTCTTTATAACGTTTTCGCTTTCTCATACAGCGGTATTTTAAGCGAATCGATTTCACTCATTTCCGTTATTATCGGTATTATCCGCTACAGAAGCACACATCAGACGCACCAATCACAAAAGGTGGTTCCCACAACCAAAACAACCATTGCCGCTTAAGACCGGTTTATAAAGCATCAACCCCCTGTTCAATCTGAACAAGGGGTTGTTTTTATCAATCCGGATAAGTTACTTGTCTGTCAGTGAAAGTTTCGGAAATCACACGGTAAATATTACTTGCCGTTTTCTGAATTACACCTTTAAACGCAAATTCAAGAGCCATTCTTCGGGTAAAACCATCTCCGTTTTTAAATTCATCTTTCACGGTTTCAATATCGAATGTGTTGTAAATACGCTCCACACGTGTTTCGTAGGTTGATGTATTATTTTCATCAATCTCAATTACACGGTAGCCACATTGTGTAGAGTGAGAAAGTCCGATGTAACGTGTACTGGTGGAATTGACAATATCAATCCCCTTGTGTTCAACACCAAAGGCATTTGTGTGGTCGTGACCTGTAAACATTGCAAGTACGTCACCTTGCTCAACCATTGCATCAAACTGACCATAGTTGTGATAACCGGGACAAGGAAATTCCCTTAATGTACCGTAATTCACACCATCGGGGTCGAACATATAATATTCCTCTTTATTATATAGGTGTTTGAATGCATATGGCTCCCATGAATCTGATTTTTGAAGTGCATCGTAAATTTCGCCAACGATTATATGTTGAAAAACAAGGGAATTAACCAATTCACCGTTATTGTCTGCCTTAAGTTTGTCTGACGTGTTTTTATACCATTCAATTTGGTCGGGTTTAACACAACTGTATCTGCCATCTTCGTCATAATCACCTGAATCGAACACCCAAAGGTTAAAGCTCACCTTTTCACCGTCGGATGAAAGCACAGGAATATTGTATGTACCGCAACCCGAAAGAGCCTCTCCATCATCAACAGAAACAGAGCAAGAGAAGGTGTTATAATATGCCATCAATTCTTCGCGTGTCATTGCCCCCTGCTCTGAATCGTGGTTACCAAAAGTTACTGCCACAGGAATGTTGCGCGAATCAAAAATATTCATCAATGCATTAATCATTTTCTTTGTGTCATCTGCATTATCACAATTCACGGCAATATCACCCGTTAGCATAACTATATCGGGTTTTTCTGTATCACAAGCTCGTTCAACCATCCATATTGTTGGGTCGAAGTTATGATTAAGATTAAGGTGAGTGTCGGTAATATGCAAAATTTTAAGTTTGCCATTTGAATTGAATTTAATTGTTTTATCGGTTTTCTTCTGACTGTCTGCGGTATTGTAATTTACTCCGCTGTATTCCGGCCTTAATAAAGGTGCCACAACCCACGAAGTCAAGACAAGCACCAACACCACCGAAACAATTATTATAATTCGTTTTTTCATTGTACCAACCCCAAAACAAGGCTTATTTTATGGATTATTATATCATCCCTGCTGACAAAAAGCAATAAACGGTAGTGCATCCAAACATATCATCTATAGTATTGACATTTTTTTACCGCTTTTGTATTATAGTGTTATCTTTAACTACAAAGGAGATATATCTATGTTTTGTACTGTTTGTGGCGCACAGTTAGAAGAAAATGGTGCTTTCTGTACACACTGCGGTTCCCCCGTTCAGAGTGTAGAAACACCTGTTTGCGAGATTCCTCCTGTTTACGAAGCACCCACCACATACAATGCTGTACCCCCTTACGTTTCTCCTGCAACTGTGGATGCAAATGCTGATTCAAACATTTCGCCCAAAAGCAGAACCGCCGCACTTATCCTTGCTATCACATTAGGTTCAATGGGTATCAACCGCCTTTACCTGGGCACATCCGGTGGTGTTTCAAGACTTATTATGTTAATATTAGGTTATGTATTCTACATAATCGGTTGTTTTGTATGGCCTTTTTTACTTGTTGCGCTCCCATTACTTATAATTCCTACCGTAGGCGGCATCAAGGACATTATCCGTTCCGCAAAGGGCACTATGGTTGACAAGGACGGTTTACCTGTTAAAAAGTGGTAATTAAAATTTAACATAAGCATTTTCAACGTTGTGACAAACATCACAACGTTGTTTTTTGGCTTGACAATAACATACCGCGGAATATAATAGTATATATATTTTTTATAAGGGCGCGAACAAATGAAGCTTACATTAAAACACAAACGCCTAATTGTTTTAGGTGTTGATTTGGCATTGATTCTATGCTTTTTAATTTTATATTTTCTTGCACCGACGCTTATGGACATTTTACCAGACTGCATACTCAGAAAATTAGGGTTCCCCTGTCTTGGGTGTGGCGGAACACGGTGCATAACTGCTTTTGTGCATTTAGATTTTGTGGATAGTTTTATGCTACATCCATTTGCGTTTATAAGCATTGTTTTAGCTATAGCCTTTTTAATAATCTGTCATCTTGCTTGGGTTTTTGATATAAAAAAATGTCAAAAACTTTATAACACATTAATGCATCCCGCCTTTTCTTTTTCTTATCTTGGTATATTTATTGTGTTTTCTATACTCAGAATTCTTTGCGTATTGCCCACACCTTAATTTGCCATTTCAAAACATAAAAAACGCTTGACATATTACAACATATTTCGTATTATTGTTTTATAATATTTAATAAAGGAGACTCAACTATGTTTTGTCCTACATGCGGTTCACAATTGAACGACGATTTAAAATTCTGTACACAGTGCGGTACTCCCCTTGCAAACGCAGCTCCCACTAACGAAGCAGCTCCCGCTTATGAAGCACCTGCTTATGAAGCACCCGCTTACGAGGCAGCTCCTGCTTATGAAGCACCCGCTAATGAAGCTCCTGCTTACGAGGCAGCTCCTGCTTATGAAGCACCTGTTTACGAAGCAGCTCCCGTTTATGATGCACCCGTTTACGAAGCAGCTCCCACTTACGAAGCAGCTCCCAATTACAACAAAGCAGCACCCGTGGCTTCTGATCCCGGTGCAGGTCTTGGTAAAACATCAAAGATTTTAGGTATCTTTGGTATTATCACTTCTTGCTGTGGTTTTGGTTCAGTTCTTGCTATCGTTGCACTTATTCTTGGTATAGTGGGCGGAAAGAAATCCAAAGGTGCAGGTTTTGAAAATGCATCTGCAAAAACAGGCTTGATTCTTGGTATTGTTGGTATTGTTGTCGCTGCTCTTGTTTACGTTGCATTCTTCATTTACTACTTTGTTATTATCGCAATGAGTGGTGCAATGTATTATTAATTTAAAAACCTTTTTAACCTCTGTAAACTTCGGTTTGCAGAGGTTTATTTTTTTACTAAAACAAATATATTGACAAATCCACGGTATTTTGTGTAAAATCAATTTATATAAACTTAAGGAGTTGTTTTTATGATTTGTCCTGTCTGCGGTACTCTAAATAATGACAATTTACAGTTATGTTGTGCTTGTGGCAGTAATTTGTATGCTCAACCCCAAGGACAATACCAACAACCTAATTACCAACAACCTAATTATCAACAACCTAATTATCAACAACCTAATCATCAGCAAAACAGTTATCAGCAATATCAACAACCACCGTACTATCAACAAAACCCGTATTATACACAACCCCAAAAGAAAGACCCGGGCAAAATCCTCGGTATAATAGGTTTCTGCTTATCTATGGCCTGTTTGGTTATGTCGGGCAACGTTGCTTTTTCCATTGCGGGTATTATAGTATCGGCTATTGCTAAAAAGAAATCAGAAGAAGCAGGTTTCTCAAACGGTTTTGCCAAAGCAGGTCTGATTTCCGGTATAATAATTACAGTATCATTAGCGATATTCCTTATTCTTTTCTTTATCCTTTATTTTGGTTTGTTTGCGGCTATGACAATGGAAAGCATTTAAAACTCAAAGCACTCTGTAAGTATGAGCTTATGGAGTGCTATTTCTTATACTTTTGAGAAATTTTATTTTTTTATTGATTTTTAAAAGGATGAAAATTATAATAAAGTTATAAACTTTGAATAGAGGCGATTGTT
>JAZRFO010000001.1:0-3779 GCA_045643685.1 Acutalibacteraceae bacterium | reverse complement strand
AGCATAACCTTCATACCGGTTTTATGTATATTTTCAACAAGAGTTTTCATATCACCCATTTTCTTGGGTGCCACTTCCCAGTCACCGCAATAGGCATAACCGCGGTTATTGTCGTCAGTCTGCCATCCGTCATCTATAATTACGGTTTTCATACCCAATTCCGATGATAATTCACACTCTTTGACAATTTCATCTTTATCCAACATCTGATGAAAACTGTACCACAAAGAATCCACAGGCTCTCTGGCACTTTCGGGTACAAAGGCAGATTCGTAACCACACTTAGTTTCCCACCAGTCGGTAACGTCATAGATACTGTCATAATACGGTATATCCCTTGTATCAAAGCGGATCACCGCAGAATACTTAGTGCAAGGTGATGTGGGTACGGTAAAAAACCTGATTTCACAATCAAAGGTCGCATCTTCCTCGCAAATACCCGTGCCGATTTCTATGGGAGTATCCACATCTGAAACCGCAATTGCTAATTTGTTTCTGCCATCTCTTGAAATCAACTGTTGCAAGGGCATCCAAGATGCCAGTCGGGATTTAATTACCTTTTTGCCCCAATCAAAATATAGACCATGAATATCCATCATACCGGGATTCCAGGTAAATGCACAGTCCTTTGCGCTGAATTTCCAGTTAACTGAAAAAGTTTCTGGTATCTGTTCTTTATCAAAGGCAACGTCAATATTGATAAATGTAACGCCATTATCATCAATTTCGGTAGTTTTGATTATTGCATTTTTATTTCCGCCGTTTATTTTAAAATCCATTTAATATCACCTAATGGGCATTTTTTTATTAATTATATCATTAAGTTTTACTAAAGTCACTATAAATGCATTGCCAAAACCAAAAAATGTTGCTAAAATTATACGGATATTATTTTTTAAGAGGTAAAAATGGAAAAATCATACAAACAACTAAAACTGGCTTGTTACACCACCAACATTGCAATGTCGGTAGTCGCCAATTTATCACCCATTCTGTTTCTGACATTTCATAATTTATATGGTATTTCGTATTCCCTTTTAGGGTCGTTGGTACTTATAAATTTTATAACTCAGTTGGGTATTGACCTTATTTTCTCGTTCTTTTCCCATAAATTCAATATACCAAAAGTGGTAAAAATAACACCATTGCTTACAGTTGTAGGGTTGGTTTCATACGCGGTTTTACCTATGGTATTTCCGCAGAATGCTTATCTGGGACTCGTGATAGGTACTCTTATTTTCTCTGCTTCCGGCGGTTTCGCAGAAGTACTTATAAGCCCAACCATCGCCGCCATACCGTCCCCTGACCCTGACAAAGAATTAAGCAAACTTCACTCTGTTTATGCCTGGGGTGTTGTGCCCGTAATAATTATAAGCACATTATACATTCTTATTTTCGGTGAACAGAATTGGCAATGGTTAGCTTTAGGCTTTGCGGTGGTACCGCTTATATCGTTCTTCCTTTTTATGAAGTCCGACATACCACCTATGGAAACTCCCGAAAAAGTATCGGGTGTTTTGAAAATGCTTCGTAACAAAGGACTTTGGCTTATGGTTGCGGCAATATTCTTAGGCGGTGCCGCAGAATGTGTAATGGCTCAATGGAGCTCGGGTTACATCGAACAGGCACTCGGTATTCCTAAAATTTTGGGTGATGTTTTCGGTGTAGCGTTATTTTCAGTAATGTTAGGTCTTGGCAGAACACTTTATACGAAAAAAGGTAAAAAAATCGGCAATGTGCTTTTCCTTGGTGCCGTAGGTGCTACTATCTGCTATCTTGTGGCGGCTATTACCGATATCGCTCTTTTAGGTCTTGTTGCCTGTGCATTTACAGGCCTTTGTGTTTCAATGTTGTGGCCCGGTTCACTTATCGTTGCATCTGACCGTTTTCCAACGGGAGGTGTATTCATATTTGCAATGATGGCGGCAGGCGGCGACTTAGGTGCCGCTGCAGGACCTCAGTTAATCGGTGTTATAACTGACTTTGTTATTGAAAACCCGACCTTTGCAAGTTTAGCTAACGACTTTTCAATGGCTCCCGAGCAACTGGGAATGAAAGTGGGTATGCTTGTGGGTATGTTATTCCCATTACTTGCAATCCCTGTGTATCTTGCTATTAAAAAGAATCGCAAAGAAACCTTCAGAAAATAAAAAAATTGACTGTTACCGAACTCAATCGGTAACAGTCATTATTTTTTTAGATTAATCGTCTGTGATATCCCAACCGCATTGACCTAAGTCATAGTAGTGTTGCTCAAGCTCTGCAACACCGTCAGAATCAACCGAGATTGTTGTTCCACCGATTTTGTCGGTATCCCAATAACTGCCAAAACCTGATTTTACACCATACGCAAGTGTTACACCTTCGTATTCAACAACGAAGTCATTTCTGTGATCGTGACCAACAAGAATTGTTTTTGTACTGCCAAGTTCTTTAACAAGGGAGAAGAAACCGTTGTTAACTGCACCGGGACAACAATCCTCGCCCCTTTGACCTGTTGCAACAGATGCAAACGCAGGATTGATTTTCGATGTGCCGTCGCTATTAGTAATGCTTACCATTTCCCAGGCATCAATATACTCGGTAACGGGGATATGCATAACAACCGTACTTTCAACCTTATGACCTGCAAGGTCTTCAATACCATTAACTGCCCACTCATACCATAACATCTGATTTTCCCAAAGGTGGTCATAACCTTCGATTACGGAACCGTCCTCAAGAGTATATTCCGCAGATGAATGTGTATCCATCATAAAGAATGTATGAACTATATCGTCGTTTTCGGTAACGTTTATAATATAGTTACCATAACCCATATCCTTGGGACCGAACTCGAAAAGACAGTTCTCTGCTTCATACAACTGATATGCCGCCCAGAACTCACTGATGCAACCTTCACCATCGTGATTACCCATTACGGGAGCCCACGGAATACCGAAGGAATCTATCCACGAAACAACTTCCATATATGATACGGGACCCCAAGCGTTGTCACCGCTCAATGTAATAAGGTCGGGGTCATTTGCTTCAATAAGCTTTGTAATAAGCTCAAGAGAGTAAGTACCCTCCTTAGCAAAAACGTTTTCATCACTAACCTGAATATCCGCAAGGTTAAGAACTACAAAATCCTCACCGGGTGCTTTCTCAAGTTCGATGTAATCATCCTCGTCAAAAACATCTTCAAGTGACCAATCGGTAAAATATGCCGCTTCACCGCTTTGCACTACCGCACCAATAGGTGCAAAAACCTGGCTTAATGACATTAAGAATGCAAGAATCATTTTTATAATTGCCATAATAAACCTCCTAAAAATGAAAAATAGCGGGTATAAACCGCCCAACATAAATCAGTATAGCAAATATAATTATAAAAGTCAATACAGAATCAATAATCTCTTGTGCTTTTTGACCAATTTCTGTGTTTTGCACAAGCGTTTTTGAGTAACTTTATACAACATTGCATATTGAAAAACCGCTTTTTTTATGATATTCTTTAATCAAAGAAAGGGTGGTACCGATGAACAGGTAAAAACCTAAATCTTAATAACAAGGAAAGGTGAGACCAATGTACCGGTAAACACTTTCGGGTTTAATTTAAAATCCAAATAAAAAAATAATCGGATTTTAATAGTAAGCCTAACGTAATAACTTCTGAAAAGAAAATTATTTGAAAAGCAAAAGTAAACCCGCTTATGGGAAATAAAAAATCGTGTTAACGGCAGATAGATTTCAAAGACAGTAAGTTATTACAATCCTGAGAAAGAGAGGTATACAAA